>NZ_JASCAR010000031.1:0-215893 GCF_029967715.1 Klebsiella sp. V115_8 | reverse complement strand
ACAAGGTTATTAACCTTATCGCCTTCCTCCCCGCTGAAAGTGCTTTACAACCCGAAGGCCTTCTTCACACACGCGGCATGGCTGCATCAGGCTTGCGCCCATTGTGCAATATTCCCCACTGCTGCCTCCCGTAGGAGTCTGGACCGTGTCTCAGTTCCAGTGTGGCTGGTCATCCTCTCAGACCAGCTAGGGATCGTCGCCTAGGTGAGCCGTTACCCCACCTACTAGCTAATCCCATCTGGGCACATCTGATGGCATGAGGCCCGAAGGTCCCCCACTTTGGTCTTGCGACGTTATGCGGTATTAGCTACCGTTTCCAGTAGTTATCCCCCTCCATCAGGCAGTTTCCCAGACATTACTCACCCGTCCGCCGCTCGTCACCCGAGAGCAAGCTCTCTGTGCTACCGCTCGACTTGCATGTGTTAGGCCTGCCGCCAGCGTTCAATCTGAGCCATGATCAAACTCTTCAATTTAAGTTTGATGCTCAAAGAATTAAACTTCGTAATGAATTACGTGTTCACTCTTGAGACTTGGTATTCATTTTTCGTCCGAGGACGTTAAGAATCCATGTCACTTTGAGTGCCCACACAGATTGTCTGATAAATTGTTAAAGAGCAGTTGCGACGCGCTTTAGCGCTCTGTCGCGAGGTGGCGTATATTACGCTTTCCTCTTTCAGAGTCAACCCGTTTTTCAGGATTTTTCTCTTCAACCGAACCGGCTGTTTGTGTGAAGTGATTCACATCCGCCGTGTCGATGGAGGCGCATTATAGGGAGACCGCCGGGAATGACAAGCGGAAAAATACAATTTTATTTCAACCGCTCATCTTTTATACGCAACGCTTATTTTTGCTGCTTTTTAATCGCCGCCGGCAGCTCGGTCAGGCTATTTAGCACCCAATCCGCGGCTTTTTCCGCTTCTTCAGTAACAGGCTTACCGGTACGCACCAGCACTTTAGTACCGACATCAGCGGCCGCTGCAGCCTGCATATCTTCCAGTTTGTCCCCTACCATATAGGAAGCGGCCATATCGATATGCAGATAATCGCGGGCGGAGATCAGCATCCCCGGATGCGGTTTACGGCAATCACAGGTCTGACGGTACTCCTCAACCGCACCCTGCGGGTGATGCGGGCAATAATAGATACCGTCCAGATCGACGCCACGGTCTGCCAGAGACCAGTCCATCCATTCGGTCAGCGTTTCAAACTGGGCTTCGGTAAATTTACCGCGAGCAATACCGGACTGGTTAGTGACCAGCACCAGCGCGTAGCCCATCTCTTTGAGCTCGCGCATTGCGTCAATGACGCCATCGATAAATTCAAAATTGTCGATTTCGTGGACGTAGCCATGATCGACATTAATGGTGCCGTCACGGTCGAGAAAAATTGCGGGTACTGACTTTGCCACCGGTTTGCTCCTGAAAAAGGCTAGTGCCGTTAGTATCGCATGTTTCCGCATGCAAGAAAGTGCTCATTATAAAGAGTCAGATTGATTTAGACGTCTGGATGCCTTAACATCCATTTCATTGCCAGGCATCGCCTGGATACGGCAGAAGAAAATGCCACGGCAAACGGCTAAACGATAATAAATAACTGATGATTAAACTTTCCAATATCACCAAAGTGTTCCAGCAGGGGAATCGCAGCATTCAGGCGCTGAACAATGTCAGCCTGCATGTCCCTGCCGGACAAATTTACGGCGTCATCGGTGCCTCAGGCGCCGGTAAAAGTACGCTGATTCGCTGCGTTAACCTGCTGGAGCGCCCGACCGAGGGCAGCGTACAGGTTGACGGTCAGGAACTGACTGCGCTGTCGGAAAAAGAGCTAACCCGCGCTCGCCGTCAGATTGGCATGATTTTCCAGCATTTTAACCTGCTGGCATCCCGCACCGTTTTCGGCAACGTGGCGTTACCCCTGGAGCTGGATAACACGCCACAGGCAGAAATCAAACGCCGTGTGACGGAGCTGCTGGATCTTGTCGGCCTGGGCGATAAGCACGACAGCTATCCGGCTAATCTCTCCGGCGGCCAGAAACAGCGTGTCGCCATTGCCCGCGCGCTGGCCAGTAACCCCAAGGTGCTGCTGTGCGATGAAGCCACCAGCGCCCTGGATCCGGCCACCACCCGTTCCATTCTCGAACTGCTGAAAGACATTAACCGTCGTCTGGGGCTGACCATCCTGCTGATCACCCACGAAATGGATGTAGTGAAACGCATCTGCGACTGCGTGGCGGTGATTAGCAACGGCCAGTTGATTGAACAGGACACGGTGAGCGAAGTCTTCTCCCATCCGAAGACGCCGCTGGCCCAGCAGTTTATTCAGTCGACGCTGCACCTGGATATTCCTGATGACTACCAGGCGCGCCTGAAACCTACCGCCACAGCGGATAGCGTACCGATGCTGCGCATGGAATTTACCGGCCACTCCGTCGATGCGCCGCTGCTTTCTGAAACCGCGCGTCGCTTCAACGTGAATAACAACATTATTAGCGCGCAGATGGATTATGCCGGCGGGGTGAAGTTCGGCATCATGCTGACCGAAATGCACGGTACACAGGAAGACACTCAGGCGGCTATCGCCTGGCTGCAGGAACATCATGTAAAAGTAGAGGTACTGGGTTATGTCTGAGGCAATGATGTGGCTGCTGTTGCGCGGCGTATGGGAAACGCTGGCAATGACCTTTGTCTCCGGCTTCTTCGGTTTTGTCCTTGGTCTGCCGGTGGGCGTGCTGCTGTACGTGACCCGTCCGGGGCAAATCGTCGCCAATGCTAAACTGTACCGGACGCTGTCGGCGCTGGTGAACATTTTCCGCTCCATCCCGTTCATTATCCTGCTGGTCTGGATGATCCCGTTTACCCGCGTGATCGTCGGCACCTCAATCGGCCTGCAGGCGGCGATCGTGCCGTTGACGGTGGGCGCCGCGCCGTTTATCGCTCGCATGGTGGAGAACGCCCTGCTGGAGATCCCGACCGGCCTTATCGAAGCCTCCCGGGCGATGGGCGCCACGCCGCTGCAGATCGTGCGTAAGGTTCTGCTGCCTGAAGCGCTGCCGGGTCTGGTCAACGCCGCCACCATCACCCTGATCACCCTGGTGGGCTATTCCGCCATGGGCGGCGCGGTGGGCGCCGGCGGTCTGGGGCAGATTGGTTATCAGTATGGCTATATCGGTTACAACGCCACCGTGATGAATACCGTACTGGTATTGCTGGTTATTCTGGTTTATTTAATTCAATTCTCTGGCGATCGCATCGTCCGGGCTGTGACTCATAAATAACGTTATTGGCAGACAACACTCATTCTTACAGGAAGGAAATAACATGGCCTTTAATTTCAAAACCTTTGCGGCAGTTGGTGCGTTAATCGGTTCTCTGGCGCTGGTGGGTTGCGGTCAGGATGAAAAAGATCCGAATCATATTAAAGTCGGCGTTATCGTCGGGGCGGAGCAGCAGGTCGCTGAAGTCGCGCAGAAAGTGGCAAAAGAGAAGTATGGCCTTGACGTTGAGCTGGTGACCTTCAACGATTACGTTCTGCCGAACGAAGCGCTGAGCAAAGGCGATATCGACGTCAACGCCTTCCAGCATAAACCGTATCTCGACCAGCAGATTAAAGACCGCGGCTACAAGCTGGTGGCTGTCGGCAACACCTTCGTCTACCCGATCGCGGGTTACTCGAAGAAAATCAAATCGCTGGACGAACTGCAGCCGGGCTCGCAGATCGCCGTCCCTAACGATCCGACCAACCTCGGTCGTTCTCTGCTGCTGCTGCAGCAGGTGGGCCTGATCAAACTGAAGGACGGCGTAGGCCTGCTGCCGACCTCGCTGGATATCGTCGAGAACCCGAAAAACCTGAAGATTGTTGAACTGGAAGCGCCGCAGCTGCCGCGTTCTCTTGACGACGCGCAGATCGCGCTGGCCGTTATCAACACCACTTACGCCAGCCAGATTGGCCTGACCCCGGCGAAAGACGGCATCTTTGTTGAAGGGAAAGAGTCGCCGTACGTGAACCTGATCGTGGCGCGTGAAGACAATAAAGATGCTGAGAATGTGAAAAAATTCGTTCAGGCTTACCAGAGCGATGAAGTTTACGAAGCAGCAAACAAGATCTTTAACGGCGGTGCAGTGAAAGGCTGGTAATCTTTTCTCACCGTAATATCATTCAGGACGGGCTTCACGCCCGTCTTGTCATTTATGCAAGCACCTGATTCAATAACGCCCTGTTTTTTATTCATTGAGGAAATACTATGCGTGCTTTACCGGTCTGTTTGTTAGCACTCATGTTAAGCGGTTGTTCCATGCTAAGCAGATCTCCCGTTGAACCTGTTCAAAGCACTGCAACTCCCCCGGTTAAATCGGAGCCGAGCAAACCACGCGCAACCCGTCCGGCGCCGGTACGTATTTATACCGATGCGTCAGAGCTGGTAGGTAAACCATTCCGCGATCTGGGGGAAGTGTCTGGCGAGTCCTGCCAGGCCTCGAATCAGGATTCTCCGCCGAATATCCCTACCGCCCGCAAGCGCCTGCAGATTAATGCCGCACGTATGAAAGCCAATGCTGTCCTGCTGCACCGCTGCGAAGTGACCAGCGGCACCCCAGGCTGCTACCGTCAGGCGGTTTGTCTGGGCTCGGCGCTTAACGTCTCGGCGCAATGAGTGCATTTCAGTTCGCGCAGATAGGCGTGATCCGCTCGCCGTATAAAGAGAAGTTTGCCGTACCTCGCCAGCCGGGTCTGGTCAAGCACGGCGGCGGAGAACTCCATCTGATCGCGCCCTACAACCAGGCCGACGCCGTGCGTGGTCTGGAAAGCTTCAGCCATCTGTGGATCCTGTTTGTGTTTCATCAGACCATGGAAGGCGGCTGGCGTCCGACGGTGCGCCCTCCCCGTCTCGGGGGCAACGCGCGTATGGGCGTCTTCGCCACCCGCTCCACCTTTCGCCCCAATCCCATTGGCATGTCTCTGGTTGAGCTGAAGGGCGTCCGCTGTCAGAAAGAGCAGGTGATACTGGAACTCGGCAGCCTCGATCTCGTCGACAGTACGCCGGTGGTCGACATCAAACCCTATCTGCCGTTTGCCGAAGCGCTACCCAACGCGCACGCCAGCTACGCGCAACAGGCGCCGCAGGCGGATCAGGTCGTCAGTTTTACCGCCGACGTCGAAACGCAGCTTTTGCATCTGGAGAAGCGTTATCCGCACCTGAAGGCGTTTATCCGAGAGGTGCTGGCGCAGGATCCGCGTCCGGCCTACCGTAAGGAGGAAGAGGCAGGCAAAAATTACGCCGTCTGGCTGCTGGATTTCAACGTCCGCTGGCGGGTGACTGCCTCCGGTTTTGAAGTCTTTGCCCTCGAAGCGCGCTAATTTTATTTTCCTCTCTTTTGGCATCTTTGCCACACTGGTAAACTAAACCACTTTTTTGTTTCAGGCTGGGCAACCAGCCTGTTCCGCTCGTTTAACTGGAACCGTTATAACATGCGTACTAGCCAATATCTGCTCTCCACTCTGAAGGAGACACCTGCCGACGCCGAGGTAATCAGCCACCAGCTGATGCTGCGCGCCGGGATGATCCGCAAGCTGGCCTCCGGGTTATACACCTGGCTGCCGACCGGCGTGCGCGTCCTGAAAAAAGTCGAAAACATCGTGCGTGAAGAGATGAACAACGCCGGTGCGATCGAGGTGTTAATGCCGGTCGTTCAGCCATCTGAACTGTGGCAGGAGAGCGGTCGCTGGGAGCAATACGGCCCGGAACTGCTGCGCATTGCCGATCGTGGCGATCGTCCGTTCGTCCTCGGTCCAACCCACGAAGAGGTCATCACCGATCTGATCCGCAACGAGCTGAACTCCTATAAGCAGCTGCCGCTGAACTTCTATCAGATCCAGACCAAATTCCGCGACGAAGTGCGCCCGCGTTTCGGCGTGATGCGCTCCCGCGAATTCCTGATGAAAGATGCGTACTCTTTCCATACTTCGCAGGAATCGCTGCAGGAAACCTACGATGCGATGTACGCCGCTTACAGCAAAATCTTCAGCCGTATGGGGCTGGATTTCCGCGCGGTACAGGCTGATACCGGCTCCATCGGCGGCAGCGCCTCTCATGAATTCCAGGTGCTGGCGCAGAGCGGCGAAGACGATGTGATCTTCTCCGACAGCTCCGACTACGCGGCAAACATCGAGTTTGCGGAAGCCGTTGCGCCGAAAACGCCGCGCGCGGACGCCACCCAGGAGTTGACCCTGGTCGACACGCCGAACGCCAAAACCATCGCCGAGCTGGTTGAGCAGTTCAACCTGCCGATCGAAAAAACCGTGAAAACCCTGCTGGTGAAAGCGGTTGAAGATAGCGCTTCCCCGCTGGTTGCCCTGCTGGTGCGCGGCGATCACGAGCTGAACGAAGTGAAAGCGGAAAAACTGCCGCAGGTCGCCAGCCCGCTGACCTTCGCCACCGAAGAAGAGATCCGCGCCCTGGTGAAAGCCGGTCCGGGCTCCCTGGGTCCGGTGAACCTGCCGGTGCCGGTGATTATCGACCGTACTGTGGCGGTGATGAGCGATTTCGCCGCCGGCGCCAACATCGACGGCAAACACTATTTCGGCATCAACTGGGACCGCGATGTCGCCACGCCGGAGGTCGCTGACATCCGTAACGTCGTTGCCGGCGATCCGAGCCCGGACGGCAAAGGTACCCTGCTTATCAAGCGCGGTATCGAAGTGGGTCATATCTTCCAGCTGGGGACGAAGTACTCCGAGGCGATGAAAGCCGCGGTTCAGGGCGAAGATGGCCGCAACCAGATCCTGACCATGGGTTGCTATGGTATCGGGGTCACTCGCGTGGTGGCGGCGGCGATTGAGCAGAACTTTGACGATCGCGGTATTGTCTGGCCAGATGCGATTGCGCCGTTCCAGGTGGCGATCCTGCCGATGAACATGCATAAATCTTACCGTGTGCAGGAGCTGGCGGAGAAACTGTACGCCGAGCTGAGCACCCAGGGTATTGAAGTGCTGATGGACGATCGTAAAGAGCGTCCGGGCGTGATGTTCGCCGATATGGAGCTGATCGGTATCCCGCACACCATCGTGCTGGGCGATCGTAACCTCGACAACGACGATATCGAATACAAGTATCGTCGCAACGGTGAGAAGCAGCTGATCAAGACCGGGGATATTGTGGAATATCTGGTTAAAGCGATAAAAGGTTAATCACCCGACTCAGGGCCCTGAACGGATGTCAGGGCCTTTTTTTTACAAGGACTGTACCCATGACTGCACCTCTCCTCAGCAGCGGGCTGCTTACCTCCGCCCTGCTCCTGCTTACCGCCTGCACTGTAGACGTCGGCCGCAGCGCCCCTTCCGCATCCGCTATCGATGGCCGCTCACCGCCATGGGCTGTCATCCTCCAGCGTCAAAGCTCGATTGCCGGCAGCGGACTGCGCGAAATCGCCGAAAGCGACCTTCGTTCCGGCGACCTGCTCTTCTCCTCCAGCCTTGGCGTCACTTCGCTTGGGATCCGCGCCTTCAGCGCCTCTTCCGTGAGCCACGTCGCGCTGTATCTCGGCGAGGGTCAAATTGCGGAAGCTACCGGCGCCGGCGTGCAGGTGATATCGCTACAGCAAGCGATGGCGCACAGCGATAAACTCTTTGCCCTCAGGGTGCCCGATCTGACGCCGGACCAGGCGATGGCGATGAGAAGCTTTGCCTGGCAGGTCAAAGACAGCGGGTATAACTATCGCGGCATTATTCAGTTTATCCCTTATATGGTCACCAAACCGCTCTGCTCGCTCAACCCTTTCTCGCGTCATTTTCGCCAGCAGTGCGTAAGCGGCCTGGCCAAAGCGCAACTGGGCGATGGGGCCAGCCCCGACAAGAAAGCGTGGTTTTGCTCGGAGTTTGTCAGCGAGGCCTTTGTCAGAGCCGGGCATCCGCTGACCCTGGCGCAGGCGGCGTGGATCAGCCCTTCCGATCTGCTGCACATGCGGGAAGGAGATGTCGCCACCTTTAAACCCGAGACGCAGCTGCAGTATGTCGGGCATCTGAAACCAGGGATTTATCTTCAGGCCGGTAAACTGGTGGGGTTGAGCAAACCGAAGGCCGGTGCGGAGTAAAAGAACGATTTGCCCTTTACCCCCCGTCATGAGGCTCATGCTTCGTGCGCTATGGTTAGTGGAAAAGGGGGGACGGTAAAACCGCAATGACCCAGTTCCGCTGGCCGGCTACCGCTGAGGCGTATCCCCTGCCCGTTTCCCGGGCAGGAGCCGGACAATCAGTGTCCGCAGTCCTTCCCAGGAATAAATTTGCCAGCCTGATCCGTCATCAGCGTTTTCATCATTTCGCCGGTATCCGGGTTCGCCTCGAGGGTAAAGTGCCCCTCCACCACCAGCAGCACCGGACGTGAATCATTGCCGCGGGCAGCGGCATAATCCCGCTCAAGCTGGGCATTATTCGCCACCGCGATGCGTTTACCGGTCGCGCAATCAGTAAAGGTTGCCGCATCGGCCATATAGAAGTACATACCACGCATCGCCATCGGGGTGGTCGGCAGGCTGGCCTTCACCGGCTCCAGGGTATAGTTGAGGGGAGACTGAATGGTACTCCCGTTGCGGTCGAGCATCTCCAGCTTGTCGCCCTTCGCGCGAAAGTACGATTTTTCGCCCTTGCTGTTGGTCAGTACCAGCTTATCCGCCGTACGCGCCCAGGTGCCGTAAGAGGCAAAGGAGGATGGTTCACGACGCGCGCCCTGGTAGTGCTCATTCATCACCCAGGTGCCGTCTTTTTCCAGGAACAGCGAGGTGTCGATGCCTTCGCAATCCGCGCAAGGCAGCACCCCGCGCCAGCTTTGCTGCATCGGCTTGAGCTCTTCCATCGCCGCCGGCTGGACCGTGTCAGTTTCGGCGCGATGGTTACAACCAAACAGCGCGAACAGCGAACAGGCCGCTATCACGGAGAATATGATTTTCTTCACTCTACTTTCCTTATGATCCATTCCACCCGTTCGCCGACGCCTTCACTGGCGAACTTTCCCACGCAGCGCCTTGACTGAGGACTTTTGCGCCTTGGAAGCAAGGCGTCGCTCTTTGGATGCCCGAGTCGGTCGCGTCTCCCGGCGACTTTTTTGCACTGCGGTCAATTCTTTGATAAGGGCCACCAGCCGGGCGATCGCCGCTTCGCGGTTCATCTCCTGACTGCGATATTCCTGAGCCTTAATGATAACCACACCGTCAGCAGAAATTAAGTGGTGGCTGGCGGCGAGCAGGCGCTCTTTGTAAAACGCCGGCAGGCTCGAGGCTTTAATATCGAAGCGCAGATGGATCGCGGTCGACGCTTTGTTCACGTGCTGGCCCCCGGCCCCCTGGGCGCGAATACCTTCCAGCGTGATCTCGTTATCGGCAATGGCCACGCTGCGGCTGATAGTAATCATGCCGGCCCTTGCCAGGCGGTAAGCTGAATTTCCAGATTATTCTGAGCGTCGGACAACCAGATGCTCCCCTCCTGCAAAGTGGCCTGCAGCGTCATCGTGCGGTCGGCAAAAGCGCTAAGCTGCGCCAGCTGGGCATCATCAAGATACCAGATGGTCAGCTTCGGGTACGCCGCAAGCTTGTTCTGATTCTGCTGCCACCAGATTTCAGCCGCCCGGCTGTTATAGGCAAACAACGCCACCGCCTGCGCCCGCGAGCAGGCTTTCTTGAGACGTTTCTCGTCCGGCAGCCCCAGCTCGATCCACAGATCAACCCCGAGATGATCGTTAAGCAGCCACAGCTCCGGCTCGTCGTCTGACGAGAGGCCACGCGTAAACTGCAGCCGCTCATCGGCATATTTGATCCACGCCAGCAGGCGCAGCATCATGCGCTCCTGGGTTTCCGACGGGTGCTGCGCCAGCGTCAGGTTAGCATCCAGAAACTGGTTGCGATCCAGATCGGCTACATTCACCGCGGCTTTATATATCGTCGCTTTCAGCGCCATGAACAAACTCCTGAAAAAAATGGCGTACATTGTAGCGAAACTGGCGACAAAAGGCTGTCAGCAATCGCAGCAACCTGTTTCATCCTGCTGAAATTGCTTAAATGACTATGATATAGTTCCCTTGCTAAACAGAGTTTATCTTCGTAGGCTTAAACTTGCATCCCACGGTTGAGTCAGAACGCTGACAGGAGGGCATGTGGACCACTATTGTGAGTTAATACGCAAGCGGTATGCGGAAATAGCCAGCGGAGACTTAGGGTATATCCCGGATGCGCTGGGTTGCGTGTTGAAAGTATTGAATGAGATTGCGGCGGATGAGGCCCTTTCGGAGTCAGTCAGGGAAAAGGCCGCTTATGCGGCAGCAAACTTACTGGTGAGCGATTATGTCAATGAATGATACTTATCAACCCATTAACTGCGATGATTACGACAACCTGGAGCTGGCCTGCCAGCATCACCTGGTGCTGACGCTGGCGCTGAAGGATGGCGAACAGCTGCAGGCGAAGGCCAGCGATCTAATCTCGCGTAAAAATATCGAGTATCTTGTGGTCGAACTCGCCGGCAACGTCCGCGAGCTGCGCCTGGATAAAATCGCCAGCTTCAGTCACCCGGAAATCGGCACCGTGGTGGTGAGCGAATCCTGAATCAAAACGGGCTTAACCGCCCGTTTTCCTCCACGCCAGACTGACCCCTTCCCCGTCTTTGACTTCACCTTCGTTGGTCACAAACAGATCGTCCGCTGCGGCAATCGGCGTTTCGCCGTAAAACAGCAGCGGCGTGGTGTCTCGTCGCCACGGAGCAACGCCCAGCTCCTGCCAGATCTTCTTCAGCTTACGGCCGCCATGACGCCCGACGATATGCAGATGGCCGTTGGCGCGAAAGCGGACGGTGACTGGCTCATCCGCCGGGGGCGGGCGCAGCCTGCCGCCCGGCTGCAGCACCAGCTCACCAAGACCGTCCGCCAGCCGCAGCGGTTGGCGCCAGTCTGACCAGCGCTGGACGCTGTCCGTCTGCCCGGGTACATATCTCACCCAGTACAAGCGCTGCTGAAAACGGCGGACGGTAAATTCCCCCAACCGCAGACAGGGGCTGGCATCTTCCCGCGCCAGCGCCACCTCGTGCCAGAGGCGCTCAGGCACCTCGCGGGCCGGCATCGGCGCCTGCTGCCCGGCGAGCCAGCGACGCAGCAACGCCGCGCGGCGGGGAGAACTCATCGACGTCAGCGGCGCGATAGCCAGCGACCCGTCTTCGGCCACCAGCGACGCCAGCTCCGCCGCCAGCATCTCGTCCAGCAGCTGCTCCTGCTCGGCGCACAGGCTGGCGCTGCGGGCGACGGCCTCGCTAAAGTGCGGCCAGCGCTCACGCAGCACCGGGATCACCCGCAGGCGCAGGAAGTTGCGGTCATAGGTATCGTCCTGATTACTCTCATCTTCAATCCACGACAGCTGGTGGGCGAGCGCCCACTGGCGCAGCGATTCCCGGGTTTCATTGAGGAGAGGACGCAGCAGTCGACTGCCGGCAAAGGGAGACGATGGCGCCATCGCCGACAGGCCGGTCGGACCGCTGCCGCGTTTTAACGCCAGCAGCAGCGTTTCACACTGATCGTCCTGGTGCTGAGCGGTCACTAACACTTCGCCGGCGCGGAGCGTCTCCTGAAAGGCCTGATAGCGCGCCGCGCGGGCATGGGCCTCGATGCCCAGGCCGCCCCGGGCTAACGTCACGCGATGCACCGCCAACGGCACCTGCCACTGCTGGCAAATTTGCCGACAATGCGCCACCCAGTCGTCTGCGTGGGCGCTAAGGCCGTGATGAACATGCACCGCCCGCAGCGTCAGAGAGGGATCCTGTTCCCGCAGCCGCACCAGCTGATGCAGGAGAACCGTCGAGTCCAGACCGCCGCTGAAGGCCACCAGCAGCTGGCGATGGGGATGAAGCGTATGCGCAATGTTAGCCGTCATAACCACAAACATACCGAGAAGTGATGGCCCGGCACGTTACCGGGCCAGGGTCGCGCTGGCAAGGTTTACTGCTGATATATTTCCAGCGGCAGGTCGTCCGGATCGCTAAAGAAGGTAAAGCGTTTACCGGTAAAGGGATCGACGCGAATCGCTTCGCACTCCACGCCATGCGCCGTCAGGTGCGCCACCGCAGCGTCGATATCATCCACGCTAAAGGCCAGATGACGCAGCCCGCACGCTTCCGGACGACTGGGTCGGGCCGGCGGAAACGGGAACGAGAACAGCTCAATCACATACTCGCCGTTGAGCGCCAGATCGCCCTTCCAGGAGTCACGTTCGGCGCGATAAAACTCGCTTTGCAGCGTAAACCCCAGAATATCGCAATAGAACGCTTTACTGCGGGCGTAGTCAGTCGCAATGATGGCAATATGGTGAACCCGTTTCAAACCCAGCATGGTCAAACTCCTTCTGTTAAGCCAGCCACGTTACTCGTGCGCGCCGTTAACGCGCAAGCCTTTCGTCATTTTTTAAGACTCGTACCCGATACACGCCGTCCTCATCGCGCTTCGCGCCGTGAATATCGGTCTCAAACCCCGGGTAATGACGTCCTATTGAGCAGAGCATCAGCAGGAAGTCGAGCACCGCCCGGCTCTCCTCCGTGATCATCTCTCCCGGCATCAGCAGCGGTACGCCCGGCGGATAAGGGAGGATCATGTTGGCCGAAATCCGGCCCACCAGGTTCTCCAGTTCAATGGTTTCCACCTCACCCTTGATCTGGCGCTGCCAGGCATGATGCGGCGTCATTTTCATTTCCGGCAGGACGGCAAAGGCGCTGAGCATCAGCTGCGGCAGCTGGTGCTGGCGGATCAAGCGGTGGATCCCCTGTGCCAGATCCTGGATCCGCATGTTGCGGTAGAAGTCGGGATCTTCCGCGTACAGATCCGGCAACATATTTTTCACCCGCAGATTGAGATCGTAGGCGCGCTTAAATTCGGTCAGGCCGCGCAGCAGACCCATCGCCCGGGTTTTATCGATACCGATGCTAAAGAGGAACAGCAGGTTGTAGGGGCCCGTTTTCTCCACCACCACGCCCCGCTCGTCGAGGAACTTCGCCACCAGCGCCGCCGGGATCCCCTCTTCATCCATATTCCCCTGCTCGTCCATACCCGGCGTCAGAATGGTGACTTTCACCGGATCGAGGTACATATGATCCGCATCGGCATCTTTGAAACCGTGCCAGTCATCGCCCGGCGCCACCGGCCAGCACTCGGCTTTATCCACCGCTTCCGGCTGCCAGATATCAAAGAACCAGCCGTCCGACTCCTCGCGCAGTCGCTGCACCTCTTTGCGGAAATCCAGCGCCCGCTCAATGGAGCGCTGGATCAGGCGCTTACCGGAGTTACCGCGCAGCATCGCCGCCGCGGTCTCAATCGACGCGACGATGGGATAGCTCGGCGACGTAGAGGTATGCATCATAAAGGCTTCATTAAAGGTCTCTTCATCATAGTTGCCCTTAATGTGGATCAGCGAGGCCTGCGACAGCGCGGCCAGCATCTTATGCGTCGACTGCGTCTCGAAGATGACTTTTCCGGGGATCCGCTCACCGCTCATGCCGCTTTTCCCCTGATATATCGGATGGAAATGGGTATACGGCACCCAGGCGGAATCGAAATGGATCGACGGGACGTCGAGCGTCTCTTTAAGCCAGGTGGTGTTGTAGAGCAGCCCATCGTAGGTGGAGTTGGTGATCACCGCATGCACGGGCCACTGCGCCCCGCCCGTGTCGCGCACTTTCTGCTGAATACTGTCGCGGGTAAACTCGCGCCGGGGGATACCGCCGAGGATCCCTAACGCATTGCGGGTCGGCTTCAGCCACAGGGGAACCACATCGCTCATCATCAGCAGGTGGGCCAGCGATTTGTGACAGTTACGGTCAATCAGCAGGGTACTGCCGGCGGGCGCCGAGTACATACCGACAATTTTATTGGACGTCGAGGTACCGTTGGTCACCATATAGCTTTGCTCGGCGCCAAAGGCGCGAGCGATATACTCCTCCGCCTCCAGATGCGGGCCGGTATGATCCAGCAGGGAGCCCAGCTCGGTGACCGAAATCGAGACATCCGCCTTCAGCGTATTCCCGCCAAAGAAATCATAGAACAGGCAGCCCACCGGGCTTTTCTGATAGGCGCTACCGCCCATATGACCCGGCGTACAGAAGGTATATTTCCCCTCCTGCACATAGTTAAACAGCGCGCGGGTAAATGGCGGGGTGATATTGTCCAGGTACTCGCGGGTATACTGCCCGATACGGGTGGCGATCTCTTCGGAGAGTCCCAGCGCATATTCGAAGAACCACAGCGTCATGCGCAGATCCTGACTGCTGACGTCCATCGTCGAGTGGGCGTTGATAAAGGCGTACAGAGGCAGATATTCATTGAGCTGGTTAATATCGCTGCACAGATCAACGCTGTACTCATCCCAGTCGAAGATCACGCCGCAGATGCGCGGGTTGTGCTCGATAAACTGCAGCAGGTCGGCGCTATTTTGCGGCCAGATGGTCTGAAAGCCCTGGCGCTGCAGCGCCGCTTCCAGTTCTTTGATCGGCTCGTCTTTGTGGTAGACGCCGTGAGGCCCCATGATGGCGATGATATTCACGCTTTCCTCCTGGTATTCACCTAAGTCCAGCATCATAGCAATCCCCTGGGCGCATCGCACATAAAAAAAGGGCCGGAAAATCCGGCCCTTAGTGTTTTGCGCTAGCGGAAAACTTAGGCGTAACCGTAGCTCATCAGACGTTGATAGCGGCGGTTCAGCAGCTCTTCTTCGCTGAGAAGATCGAGATCGGCCAGGTCCGCCAGCAGCTGCGCTTTCAGGCTTGCCGCCATCGCTTCCGGGTTGCGGTGGGCGCCGCCCAGCGGTTCCGGAACGATAGAATCGATCAGCTTCAGCTCTTTCAGACGCGGGGCGATAATGCCCATCGCTTCCGCAGCCAGCGGCGCTTTATCCGCGCTCTTCCACAGAATGGAGGCGCAGCCTTCCGGCGAAATCACCGAATAGGTGCTGTACTGCAGCATATTGACCTTGTCGCCCACGCCAATCGCCAGCGCGCCGCCGGAGCCGCCTTCGCCGATCACGGTGCAGATAACCGGCACGCTCAGACGCGACATCTCACGCAGGTTGCGGGCAATCGCTTCCGACTGGCCGCGCTCTTCCGCGCCGACGCCCGGGTAGGCGCCCGGGGTGTCGATAAAGGTGATGATCGGCATTTTAAACCGCTCAGCCATCTCCATCAGGCGCAGCGCTTTGCGGTAGCCTTCCGGGGCCGGCATACCAAAGTTGCGACGAATTTTTTCTTTGGTTTCGCGACCTTTCTGGTGGCCGATGATCATCACCGGACGACCGTCAAGACGCGCGATACCGCCGACAATCGCTTTATCGTCAGCGAAGGCGCGGTCACCGGCCAGTTCGTCAAATTCGTCGAACGCCAGGCGGACATAATCCAGGGTGTAAGGACGGCGCGGGTGGCGCGCCAGTTGCGCAACCTGCCATGCACCGAGATCGGCGAAGATTTTGCGCGTCAGCTCTACGCTTTTCTCGCGCAGACGATGCACCTCTTCGTCGATGTTAATATCCAGTTTCTCATCCTGACGGCTTACCGCAGTCAGGGAATCGATTTTCGCTTCCAGCTCTGCAATCGGCTGTTCAAAATCTAGGAAATTCAGACTCATAGTATTCCTGTATTAGTCAAACTCCAGTTCCACCTGCTCCGAGCCGATAAGGCCACGCAGATCGTTGAGTAAACGATCGCTCGGAGAGACGCGCCATGTTGCGCCGAAACGCAACCGCGCGCGTGCATCCGCCCTCTGATAGTAGAGGTGCACTGGAATGGTTCCCGAACGGTGGGGTTCCAGAGACTGACGGAGTCGGTTTAAAAGCTGGTCATCAATTTGCCTGTCCGTCAGCGAGATAGCAAGCCCGCGAGCATATTTTTCCCGGGCTTCGTCAATGTCCATGACTTCACGGGCGGTCATTTTAAGCCCCCCGCTAAAGTCATCAAAGCTGACCTGTCCGCTGACGATAAGTATGCGGTCTTTTTCCAGCAACTGCTGATATTTATCCAGCGCGTCGGTGAATAACATCACCTCCAGCCGCCCGGAACGGTCATCCAGGGTACAGATGCCGATACGATTGCCGCGCTTGGTGACCATTACCCGCGCCGCAATCACCAGCCCCGCCGCCGTGGTCACTTTTCCACGATCGGTCGGATGCATGTCTTTGAGCCTCACGCCGCCGACGTAGCGCTCAATCTCTTTCAAATACTGGTTAATCGGGTGCCCGGTCAGGTACAGCCCCAGGGTCTCCCTTTCACCATCCAGCACCACCTGCTCAGGCCACGGCTGGCAGCTGGCGTAGGACTGTTCAATCTGCTCAGGCTCTTCCGCCAGCACGCCGAACATATCGGCCTGGCCGATGGCCTCGGCTTTGGCGTGCTGATCGGCGGCTTTCAGCGCATCGCCCAGTGAATTCATCAGCGCCGCGCGATGCGGACCGAGACGATCGAACGCCCCGGACATAATCAGTTTTTCCAGCACCCGACGGTTGAGCTTTTTAATATCGGTCCGCGCGCAGAGGTCGAACAGCTCGCGGAAATAACCGCCGTTGTTGCGCGCCTCAATGATCGCTTCGATCGGCCCTTCGCCGACGCCCTTGATGGCGCCGATACCGTAGACGATCTCGCCGTCGTCGTTGACGTGGAAATGGTACAGGCCGGAGTTAATATCCGGGGGCAAAATTTTCAGCCCCATACGCCAGCACTCGTCCACCAGGCCAACGACCTTCTCGGTGTTGTCCATATCGGCGGTCATTACCGCCGCCATAAACTCAGCCGGATAGTGCGCCTTAAGCCACAGCGTCTGGTAAGAAACCAGCGCGTATGCGGCGGAGTGCGATTTGTTAAACCCGTAACCGGCGAATTTCTCCACCAGGTCGAAGATTTTCATCGCCAGCTCGCCATCAACGCCGTTTTTCTTCGCCCCATCCTCAAAGATAGAACGCTGCTTGGCCATCTCCTCCGGCTTTTTCTTACCCATCGCACGACGCAGCATATCCGCGCCGCCGAGGGTATATCCGGACAGCACCTGGGCAATCTGCATGACCTGTTCCTGGTACAGGATGATGCCGTAGGTCGGCTCCAGCACCGGTTTCAGGCTTTCATGCTGCCACTGTACGTCCGGATACGAGATCTCTTCGCGGCCGTGCTTACGGTCGATAAAGTTATCTACCATCCCCGACTGCAGCGGGCCCGGGCGGAACAGGGCCACCAGCGCGATCATATCTTCGAAGCAGTCCGGCTGCAGGCGTTTAATCAGATCTTTCATGCCGCGCGATTCAAGCTGGAAGACCGCGGTGGTTTCCGAGCGCTGCAGCATGTCGAAGCTTTTCTTGTCATCCAGCGGGATGGCGGCGATATCCAGCGGCCCTTCGCCGTTCTTCTCACGGCGCTTGTTAATCATCTCCAGCGCCCAGTTAATGATAGTGAGCGTACGCAGACCGAGGAAGTCGAATTTCACCAGCCCGGCGTATTCCACGTCATTCTTGTCAAACTGGGTAACCGGATGCAGCCCCTGCTCATCGCAATACAGCGGGGCGAAGTCGGTGATTTTGGTCGGCGCGATAACCACGCCGCCCGCATGCTTACCGGCGTTTCGCGTCACCCCTTCCAGCTTACGCGCCATGTCGATCAGCGCTTTCACTTCTTCGTCCGCCTCGTAGATCTCCGGCAGCTGCGGCTCGGCCTCAAAGGCTTTCGCCAGCGTCATGCCCGGATCGGGCGGCACCAGCTTGGAGATGCGGTCGACAAAGCCGTACGGGTGACCCAGCACGCGGCCCACGTCGCGGATGACCGCCTTCGCCGCCATGGTACCGAAGGTGATGATCTGCGATACCGCGTCGCGGCCATACATATCCGCCACGTGCTCGATAACCTGGTCGCGTTTCTCCATGCAGAAGTCGACGTCGAAGTCGGGCATCGAAACACGTTCCGGGTTGAGGAAACGTTCGAACAGCAGGTCGAATTCCAGCGGGTCAAGATCGGTGATCTTCAGCGCGTAGGCCACCAGCGAGCCGGCGCCGGAACCGCGGCCCGGGCCGACCGGCACGCCGTTATCTTTCGACCACTGGATAAACTCCATCACGATCAGGAAGTAGCCGGGGAAGCCCATCTGGTTGATCACCTGCAACTCGATATCCAGACGCTCGTCGTATTCCGGTCGGCGCTTCGCGCGCACTTCCGGATCCGGGAAGAGGAATTCCAGCCGCTCTTCCAGACCCTCTTTCGATTTCATCACCAGGAAATCTTCCGTGGTCATATCGCCGGTCGGGAACTGCGGCAGGAAATATTCGCCAAGCCGCACGGTGACGTTGCAGCGTTTGGCGATCTCGACGCTGTTTGCCAGCGCTTCCGGAATATCGGCGAACAGCTCGCACATCTCCTCCTCGCTGCGCATATATTGCTGTGGCGAGTAGTTGCGCGGCCGTTTCGGGTCGTCGAGGGTGAAGCCGTCGTGAATAGCGACGCGGATTTCATGGGCGTCAAAGTCGCCAGTGTCGAGGAAGCGGACATCGTTGGTCGCCACCACCGGCAGACCACGCGCTTCCGCCAGCGCTACGGCGGCATGGAGATAACTCTCTTCATCCTGACGACCGGTGCGGATCAGCTCCAGAAAATAGCGATCCGGGAAATGCTCTTCATAGAAGGAGACGCACTGCTCAACCAGCGGCATGTTGCCGCGGATCAGGCTGACGCCGACGTCGCCTTTACGGCCGCCGGAGAGCAGAATCAGCCCTTCCTGATGTTCCACCAGCCAGTCGCGATCGATCCACGGCCCCAGGGCGCCGTAGCCGCGCTGATAGGCGCGGGAAATCAGCAGAGTCAGGTTCTGGTAGCCGGTGTTGTTCGCCGCCAGCACGGTCAGCTCGGTAAATTCGTCGCCGAGCAGGTCGCACTGCACGTGGAAATCGGCGCCGACGATCGGCTTAATCCCCGCGCCGTGTCCCGTCCCGTAGAACTTCACCAGCCCGCAGAGGTTGGTGAAATCGGTGATTGCCAGCGCTGGCATGCCAAGCGAGGCCGCCTTCTTGACCAGCGGCCCGGTCTTTGCCAGCCCATCGATCATGGAATAGTCGCTGTGCACCCGCAGGTGTACGAAACGTGGTTCAGCCATCTTTAGATCCCGGTGACTTAGTTGGACGCCAGGCCCAGGGCACGCTTCACCGGGCCGAAACTGCGCCGGTGATGCTCTGTTGCGCCGTGTTCCTGCAGCTTCTGCAGGTGAACAGCGGTGGGATAGCCTTTATGCTGGGCAAATCCGTAGTGGGGAAATGCGAGGTCCAGCGTGGCCATTTCGGCGTCACGAGTGACTTTTGCCAGAATAGACGCTGCGCTGATTTCTGCCACCCGGCTGTCGCCTTTCACCACCGCCAGGGAGGGCATCGGTAGCGACGGACAGCGGTTGCCATCGATCAGGACAAACTCGGGCACAATGCTCAGGCCGGCGACGGCGCGCTGCATCGCCAGCATAGTGGCATGCAGGATATTCAGCTCATCGATCTCATGCGGCTCGGCGCGCCCAAGGCTCCAGCACAGCGCTTTCTCTTTAATCTCATCGAAGAGCGCCAGTCGACGCTTCTCGCTGAGTTTTTTGGAATCATTCAGACCCACAATCGGCTTCGCCGGATCGAGGATCACCGCCGCGGTCACCACCGCGCCAACCAGGGGGCCACGCCCGACCTCATCGACGCCGGCAACCAGATGGGTATGCGGATAGACGAACTCCATCATTGTTTTGCTAACTCCAGTACGGCATCCGCCGCCTGCTCATCGGCGTTGCAGCGGATCTGCTGATGCAGCGCGCGGAATGTCTCATGCATCTCATGGCTGGTTTTGCCATCGGCCAGCAGCGGCTGCAGGGCGGCAGCCAGCGCCTGCGGCTCGCACTCATCCTGCAGCAGCTCTTTAACCAGCTCGCGCCCGGCCAGCAGGTTCGGCAACGAGACGTAGTCGGTTTTAACCAACCGCTTCGCCAGCCAGAAGGTGAACGGCTTCATGCGATAGCCAACCACCATCGGGCATTTCGCCAGCATACACTCCAGCGCCGCCGTCCCGGAGGCCAGCAGCGCGGCGTCGCTGGCGATCATCGCCTCGCGCGCCTGGCCGTCCAGCATATGCACGATCATATCCGGCGCCGTCTCAGCTTTAATTCGCTCAAACTGCTCCCGCCGTTTAGCATTAACCAGCGGCACCACCACCTGCAGATCGGGATAGGTAGCCCGCAGAAGCTGCGCGGTTTTCAGAAAGTCCGCGCTGAGCATTTCGACTTCCGCGCCGCGGCTACCGGGCAACAGCGCCAGGCAACGCACGTCGTGCGGGATCCCTAACCGGTCGCGCGCGGCGCCTTTGTCAGGATCCAGCGGCATCGCATCCGCCATGGTATGGCCGATAAAGCGGCAGGGAACGTTAAATTTGTCATAAAACGCTTTTTCGAAAGGCAGAAAGGCCAGCACCAGATCGGTGGATCTGCCGATTTTGAAAACGCGTTTTTGTCGCCAGGCCCAGACCGATGGGCTGACGTAGTGGATGGTTTTGATGCCCTGCTTTTTCAGATTCCCTTCGAGGGTAATATTGAAGTCAGGGGCGTCGATACCAACGAAAACATCGGGACGCAGCTCGCCGAAGCGGCGGGTCAAATCGGCGCGAATATGGAGTAAGCGACGCAGGCGACCGAGCACTTCAACAATACCCATCACCGCCAGCTCTTCCATTTCGTACCAGGCTTCACACCCTTCCGCCTGCATCAGCGGTCCCGCCACGCCGACAAAGCGCGCATTCGGGATGCGTGCTTTGAGGGCGCGGATGAGGCCAGCGCCAAGAATATCGCCGGAGGTTTCTCCGGCGACCAGGGCAATCGTCAGGGGACGCTGTTCAGCCATTAACGAATCAAGCCGCGGGTAGAGCGGGCGAAGAAATCGACAAACGGCTGAACTTCAGGATGCTGAGTCGCCAGTTCGGCGATCTCCGGCTTGGCTTCTTCCAGCGTCTTGCCGCTGCGGTACAGCAGTTTATACGCGTTGCGGATCGCGGTAATCGCTTCCCGGCTGAAGCCGCGGCGTTTCAGGCCTTCGATGTTGACGCCGAACGGCGTCGCATGGTTGCCCTGGGCAATCACGAACGGCGGAACGTCCTGCGCTACGCCGGAGCAGCCGCCAACCATAACGTGTGAGCCAATGACGCAGAACTGGTGCACCGCAGTCATGCCGCCGATAATGACATAATCATCCAGCGAAACATGGCCCGCGAGCGTCGCGTTATTGGCCAGGATGCAGCGATCGCCAAGCGTACAATCGTGCGCCACGTGGGCGTTGATCATCAGCAGGTTATCGTTGCCCACCTTTGTTAATCCACCGCCCTGTACTGTGCCGCGATGAATGGTGACGCTTTCGCGAATGCGGTTGCGATCGCCAATTTCCACCCGGGTTGGTTCGCCAGCATATTTCAGATCCTGGTTAACTTCGCCGATGGAAGCGAACTGATAGATCTCGTTGTCACGGCCGATTTTGGTGTGGCCGTTAACGACAACGTGAGACTTCAGTACGGTGCCTTCGCCGATTTCGACGTTGGCGCCAACAATACAAAACGGACCAATGTGGACGTTAGCGCCAATCACGGCGCCTTCTTCAACAATGGCGGTAGGATGAACAAAAGCGGTTTTATCAATCACGTATCAGGCCTCCCGGCTACGCGCACACATCATCGTCGCTTCGCAAACCACTTTACCGTCAACCAGCGCAACGCCTTTAAAACGGGTCAGGCCGCGGCGGGTTTTCTCGAAAGTGACTTCCATAATCATCTGATCGCCTGGTACTACCGGGCGTTTGAAACGTGCTTCATCGATACCCGCGAAGTAATACAGCTCGCCTGGTTCCAGTTTTCCAACGCTTTTGAATGCCAGAATCCCGGTGGCCTGCGCCATTGCTTCCAGAATCAGGACGCCCGGCAAAATCGGCTTACCAGGGAAATGCCCCTGGAAAAACGGCTCGTTTACAGAAACATTTTTTACTGCGCGCAGAAAACGACCTTCTTCAAAATCCAGCACGCGGTCTACCAGCAGGAACGGGTAACGGTGAGGCAGAAGTTCCAGAATCTCTTCAATGTGCAGAGTATGAGTGTCAGTAGTCAAAATACTCTTCCTGTCTAAATGTACTAAAAGGCAATAATAACACGGCCTGCGGCAATCTTTTAGCGAATGCAACAGGCCGGAAATGTCATGTGACCAAATGATGAATTAGTCTTGTTGATTAACCTTGCGCTCAATCGCTTTCAGGCGCTTGCTCATCTCGTCAATATTCATCACCAACGCAGCGGTTTTACGCCACGCCTTGTTCGGCTGCAGCGGAATACCGGAGGAGTATACGCCAGGTTCGCTGATAGGACGCATCACCATCCCCATCCCCGTGACGGTGACCTTATCGCAGATTTCCATATGGCCGTTAATCACGCTGGCGCCGCCAATCATGCAGTAGCGGCCGATTTTCAGGCTGCCTGCCATGATGACACCGCCAGCAACCGCGGTATTGTCGCCAATCACCACGTTATGCGCAATCTGGCACTGGTTATCAATGATAACCCCGTTGCCAATCACGGTATCGTCCAGCGCGCCGCGGTCAATTGTGGTGCAGGCGCCGATCTCCACGCGATCGCCAATAATGACGCGACCCAGCTGCGGGATCTTCACCCAGTTGCCGCGATCGTTGGCGTAGCCGAAGCCATCCGCGCCGATCACCGTGCTCGACTGGATCAGGCAATTCTCGCCGATCTCAATCTCATGGTAAACGGTCACATTGGCCCACAAACGCGAGCCGGCGCCTATTTTCGTATTTTTCCCAACGAAGCAGCCTGCGCCGATGACCACGTTATCGCCCAGCTCTACCCCGGATTCGATAACGGCGTTGGCTCCGATGGCAACGTTGATACCCAGCTTCGCCGTCGGATCGATAACCGCGCTCGGCGCGATATCCTGTGCCGGCTGCGGCGTGGTATCCAGAATTTGAGCCATGCGCGCGTAGGTCAGGTAGGGATTACGCACTACCAGCGCGGCGCTATGGGTAAAAGGCAAATCATCCTGCGTCATCACAACGGCAGAAGCCTGGCAAGCGGCCAGGTGTTCACGGTACTTAGGGTTGACCATGAAAGTGATTTGGCCCGTTTTCGCGCTCTGCATGGACGCAACGCCGGTGATGACGATATCGCCATCACCGTGTAATTCTGCATCCAACTGCTGCGCAAGATCAGCCAGTCGAATTGAAGGCATTACTTATTTAACCTGTTTCAGCACATCAGCGGTGATGTCTTTTACATCGCTGCTGTTGTATGCAACGGCATTCGCGTCAACCACCAGATCGATGCTCTGATCTTTCGCTACGCTCTGTACGGCAGTCTGGATACGGGTCACCAGTTTGCCACGCTCTTCGTTGGAACGACGAGCGCGATCCTGTTCAAACGCCTGCGCTTTCTGGGAGAAGGTCTGGCGCTGAGCCATCACGTCTTTTTCCAGTTTGGTACGATCGGCGCCCGGCTTCATGGACTGCAGACGCTGCATTTTAGACTGCAGGTCGCCTTCCATACGCTGCAGTTCGCTAGCGCGGCCTTTGAACTCGTTTTCCAGCGTGTTGGAAACGCCAGTTTTCTGGGCAACCTGTTGGAACAGGCTGTTCATGTTCACCAGGGCAATTTTATCTGCCGCCTGAGCGGAAGTTACCATTGCCAAACCCAGACCTGCAGCTAATAACCACTTTTTCACAATAAACTCCTTACCATCCCATGAGTACCCAGGGGTACCGTTATTTGCGTGGCGAGGCGATAAACGCGTTATCGCCTACGGTCAGCGCTATACTGCACTTGCATTCCATTGCCGCCAACAATTACCAGGTTTTACCAATGTTAAACTGGAACTGTTCGGCTTTGTCTCCATCGTACTTTTTGAACGGTTGGGCGTAGGAGAAGACCAACGGCCCCAACGGCGACATCCACTGCACGGCAATACCCGCAGACATACGGATGTTGCTCGGATCGCTGTAATCCGGATAACCGCCATACGCGCTCGAATCCCAGTGAGTATCCCATACGGTACCCATATCCCAGAAGAAGGAAGTCCGGACAGAGTTCGCATATTTGTCACTAATGAACGGCGTCGGGGTAATCAGCTCCAGGCTGGCCACCGCCATCGCGTTACCGCCCACCGCATCATCGGATTTACACGGTGCGGATTCGGTGCTCTTACATTCATTATCATAGCTGTCATCATCGTCATGACGGCTGCTTGCCGGGAAATACACTGCCTTCGGACCAATGGTGTTCGACTGGAAGCCACGCACGGTGCTGGAGCCACCGGCATAGAAGTTCTCATAGAACGGCATCTCTTTGCCGCCGATACCATCGCCATAGCCAAAGCGGGTACGACCCAGCACCACCCATTCATGATCGTTGTCGATCGGCACATAGGTGGCGGTATCCAACGTCGCTTTGTAGTATTCGTTGTCCGAACCCGGAATGGTCACTTTACCGTTCAGGTTGACGCGCGAACCTTCCGTTGGGAAGAAGCCGCGGTCAAGCTTGTTATAGGTCCAACCGTAGTTGAAGGTGAAGTCATTCGCACTGAACGAGTTCCGGTCGTTGGTGTTGTCCGGATACTGGCCCATCGAGTTCAGGTAACGCCACATCGCCACCTGCGGCTGCATATTGGACAGGGAGTTATGCACATACCCGACGCCGGCGCGCAGCGTGTTGTATTCGTTGACCGGGAAGCCCAGCGTGATGTCTGTACCATAGCTTTTGTTGGTATAGTCAGACAGATCCGCATCGTTCGCATCAAAGTCATTATAGAAGACACGGCCGCCGAGGCTCACACCGTCTACGGTGAAGTACGGGTTGGTCACCGACAGCTCGGTATAGGTTTGGTAGTCGTTTTTGGTGCCGTTGATCCCGACAGCATAGCCAGTACCTAACCAGTTATCCTGCTGAACGCCCGCCTGGAAGCTGACGCCGCTCTCGGTACCGTAACCGATACCGAAGTTGAAGCTACCGGTGTTACGCTCTTTCACCTTGTAGACTACATCGACCTGGTCCGGGCTGCCCGGGACGCGCTGGGTATCGGTATCGACCGTTTCGAAGAAGCCTAAACGGTTGAGACGGTCTTTACCCTGATCGACGAGGTCGCTGCCCAGCCACGCGCCTTCCATCTGGCGCATTTCGCGGCGCAGAACGGCATCTTTGGAGGTGTCGTTGCCTTCGAAGCGAATTTTACGCACGTAATAGCGGTTGCCCGCATCGACGTTGACGTGCAGCTTAACGGTTTTATCGCTGTCGTTGATCTCCGGCTGCGACTGCACGCGCGGGTAGGCGTAACCATAACGACCCAACAGTTTCTTGATGTCGTTTTCCATCTTGGTCACTTTCGCGCCGTTATACAGTTCACCCGGCTCGACTTTGGTCAGCGCTTCGATTTCCGCGGAATGGCCGGCGAGGTTGCCCGTCACCTGCACCCCGGAAAACTTGTACTGATCGCCTTCAGTGATGTTGACGGTGATGTAGATCCCTTTCTTATCCGGCGTCAGGCTGACCTGGGTAGAATCGATGTTGAAACGGGCATAGCCGCGATCCAGGTAGTAGCTGCGCAGGGTTTCAAGGTCGCCCGCCAGCTTCTGCTTCTGGTACTTACGGTCGCCGACCACGTTCCACCACGGCACTTCATCGCGCAGCTGGAAGTGGGAGATCAGCTCATCAGTCGAAAACGCATGGTTGCCGACGATGTTGATCTGCTGAATTTTAGCGGAGACGCCTTCCTGGAAGACCAGTTTCAGGTCGACACGGTTTCGCGGCAGCGGAGTAACCACCGCTTTGACGCTGGCGCTGTATTTACCGACGCTGTAGTAGAAATCCTCGAGACCCTTCTCGATGTCCGCGATGGTCGTGCGGTCAAGCGACTCGCCCACCCGAACGCCAGAGGCCTCAAGGTTCTGCTTGAGCATGTCATCTTTCACCGACTTGTTGCCGGAGAAAGTGATGCTGGCGATCGTCGGACGCTCTTTCACCTGCACCAGCAGGGTATCACCATCGCGCAGGACGCGGACGTCCTCGAAGTTGCCAGTGGCAAACAGCGCGCGAATAGTGTTACTGATATCATCGTCGGTCACCGTATCGCCAGGACGCACTGGCATACTGAGGAGGGCCGCACCAACAGCGACACGCTGCAAGCCTTCGAAATGAATGTCCTTCACCACGAACCCTTCAGCACCGTATACAGTCGCGCTGCTAAACAGCAGCGACGCTATGAGCAACTTTTTCATCGCCATCGTTATTATGCGTTCTTCCTAACAAACTCTCTTATAACCGAGAGAAATCATTGAAAAGTGCAAGCCCCATTAACAGCACCAGCAGTATTGAGCCAATGCGATAACTAAAGTCTTGAACTCGCTCGGATACCGGCCCGCCCTTCAGCTTTTCAATCGCCAAAAACAGCAGATGTCCCCCATCCAGTACGGGTAGTGGGAACAGGTTGATGATTCCGAGGTTCACGCTAATCAGCGCAAGGAACATCAGATAATAAATCAACCCAAACTCCGCTGACATTCCAGCCCCCTGAGCGATAGAGATCGGCCCACTGAGGTTGTTCAGTTTGACATCACCGGTTATCAATTTACCCAGCATCCTGACCGTCAGCGACATCAGCTGCCAGGTTTTATCCGTGGCTTCAGCGATGGCGGCAAACGGTCCGTACTGACGTACTGTCTTGTATTCTTCAGGCAGCGGGATGACCTTTGGCACCACCCCTGCGAACCCTTCTGCCTTACCTTTCACCGTTTTTGCATCCGGCGTCAGGGTTAACGGCAGCGCACTCCCCTGCCGTTCAATCTCCAGCGCCAGCGCTTTGCCCGGATTATCGCGCACCAGATTAACAAACGTCATCCACTGTGTTAACGGTTGTCCATCGACTTTAACGATCCGGTCGCCCGCTTGCAAACCTGCTTTCTGAGCTGCCGAGCCCGCCTGGACCTCCGCCAGCACCGTATCAATCTGCGCGCTGCGCGGCTGGATCCCTAGCGACGTCACGGGATCTTGCTTGTCTGGCTCAAACGCCCAGTGCCGCAGATCGACAATTTTATCCTGGCGCTGATTGGTCCCGAAAGGGGCGACGGTAAGTATTGTTTGCGGGTTGCCGATTTTGGCCACCAGCTGCATACGCACCGCATCCCAATCAGGCGTTTCGATACCATCTATCGCTTTAAGTTCCGTGCCTTTTGCAATTTGTGCTTGCGCGGCAACCGAATTGGGGGTTATTTCACCCACTACCGGGCGAACTCCAGGAACGCCGATGATGAAGACCAGCCAGTAGGCAAAGATAGCGAAAAGGAAGTTAGCGATGGGACCGGCGGCAATCACCGCCGCACGCTGGCCGACGGTTTTATTATTGAAAGCGTAGTGGCGCATCTCCGGCGCCACCGCTTCAACACGCTCATCCAGCATCTTGACATAGCCGCCCAGCGGGATCAGGGCAATGACGAACTCCGTACCCTGCTTATCCATCCGCCGCCACAGCGCTTTGCCGAAGCCGATAGAAAAACGCTCAACCCGGATACCGCAGCGGCGCGCTACCCAAAAATGGCCAAACTCATGCACCGTAATCAGTACGCCAAGCGCAATGATAAAAGCTGCCAGATTCCAGAGCACGCTCAGCATATAACCTTCCGTCAAATCGTCCTGAAGACCAACAGTAGCAGACAGGCGAAGACCGGCACCGCCGCCGTCAGGCTGTCGATACGATCGAGAATACCGCCATGTCCGGGAATCAAGTGCCCGCTATCCTTAATGCCGGCCTCGCGCTTAAACATACTTTCCGTCAGATCGCCCAGCACCGAAGCCAGGGCTGCCACCACCGAACAGACCAGCAGCACCGTTGGCGTAACGTCAAGATGGGCCCACACCCCGTAGGCCCAGGAGATCACCGCCGCGGTCAGCAAACCGCCAAAAAAGCCCTGCCAGGTTTTCCCCGGCGAGACCTTCGGCGCCAGCTTGTGCTTGCCAAACATTTTGCCAAACATATAGGCGCCGGAGTCCGCGCCCCAGACCAAAATCATCACATACAGTAGCCACAGCGCGCCGCTGTAATGGTTATCGGTATAGTGCCAGGCGCGCAGCGCCAGCATGCCCCAGAAAAACGGGACGATGGTCAGGATACCGAAGATAAGGCGCAGCACTTTCGAGTGCCGCCAGAATGCCGCCGACGCCGGATAAGAGAGCACCAGCAGCAGCGCGACGATCCACCAGGCGAAAGAGGCCCACAGCGAGCCTTCAACCATCGGTTGATGAACGTCATAATGGTATTCCGGCAGCAAAAACAGCATCGCCGCCAGCAGAAGGCCGCACAACACCGCCAGCCAGACCCGCTGCGACGTCGAGGTGAAACCGCTCAGTTGCCCCCACTCCCACGCGGCGAGCATACAGACCACCAGGGTCACGATAGCAAACCCCATCGGCGGCAATAAAAACAGCGCCGCAATGACGACGGGGATTAAGACGAAAGCAGATATCAGGCGATACTTCAGCAAAAGTGACCCCCATCAGGCATGACTGCCACCCGGCTCAGTGCCGCCGAAACGACGCTCTCGATTAACAAAGGCATGGAGTGCACCTTCAAAGTCCTGTTCAGCAAAATCGGGCCAAAGAACATCCGTAAAGTAAAGTTCGGCATAGGCAATTTGCCAAATCAGAAAATTACTTATTCGGTGCTCTCCCCCGGTCCTAATAACTAAATCTACGGGAGCCAGTTCATGCATGCAGACCTGCTGACTCAGCATGTCTTCCGTGATCTGCTCAGGCAGCAGCGTCCCGTCCTGTACCTGTTTCGCCAGAAAACGAACGCCCTGGGTAATATCCCAGCGACCGCCGTAATTGGCCGCAATATTCAGCGTTAAGCCGGTATTGTTCGCGGTCAGCGCTTCCGCTTTGCGGATACGCTCCTGCAGGCGCGCATTGAAGCGCGTGGTGTCGCCAATAATCCGCAAACGCACATTGTGTCGGTGCAGGCTTTTGACTTCGCTATCCAGCGCCCAGACGAACAGCTCCATCAGCGCACTGACTTCCTGAGCCGGACGGTTCCAGTTTTCGCTGCTGAACGCGTATAACGTTAACGCCTCAATTCCATTATTCGCCGCGAAAGAGACCGCGCGACGCACGGATTTCGCACCGGCCTTGTGCCCGAAAGCGCGAATTTTACCTTGCCGTTTCGCCCAACGGCCGTTGCCATCCATAATAATGGCGACATGACGGCAGCCATGTGTAGGCGATATTTCGCTGACAGTTTGATTAGCAGACAACATCACGCGTTTTAAGTCCATAATAAGGATTAACTAGCCACCAAACAGAGGCCACCGGGCCGCGCTGGATACGCATTTTTATCCGGTGCCGGGGCTGCAGCCAATCGCAGAGAACAACCAAAAGCTTTACGCAAAAAAGCCGTGTTTTGCCACGGCCACCGTAATCTTCAACAACAAAATGCAACGATCGGGTGGCGCAGACTATATCACTGAAGCTTTGCGCCCACAAATATCACCGCGTTACGCCTGGGTGACCAACCGCTTCAGCTGTTGATGAGCAACCGCGCGGGCCTCAGCGTCGATAACCAGAACGTCATCAATGCTTTGCGGCTCCAGCAGGTTCATCTTATCCAGCACCGCCAGGTTAACCGCCGCAATATCGGTAAAGCGGATATCGCCCTGCAGAAACGCGGCGACCGACTCTTCATTGGCCGCATTCAGCGTGGTGGTCGCCGCCTGGCCGACGTCAAACGCCTCCATCGCCAGCTTCAGGCACGGATACCGCGTATAGTCTGGCGCGGAGAAGCTCAGATTGCTCAGCTGACAGAAGTCCAGCGGCTTAGCCCCGGAGTTCAGCCGCTGCGGCCAGCCCATGGTATGAGCGATCGGCGTGCGCATATCCGGTTCCCCAAGCTGCGCCAGCACGCTGCCGTCCTGATAGCGAACCATCGAGTGGATCACCGACTGCGGATGGATAAGGACCTCCATCTGCCGGGCCGAGGCGTTAAACAGCCAGCGCGCTTCAATATATTCCAGACCTTTGTTCATCATCGTGGCGGAGTCGACGGAGATCTTGCGTCCCATCGACCAGTTGGGATGACGGCAGGCCTGATCCGGCGTCATCGCCGCAAGTTCAGCTACCGCTGTCTCGCGGAAAGGCCCGCCCGAGCCGGTCAGCAGAATGGACGAAACGCCGTTCTGCGCCAGGTCAGCGTATCCCAGATGCTGCTGAATTGTCTCCGGCATACTCTGAAAAATCGCGTTATGTTCGCTGTCGACCGGCAGCAATCGCGCCCCCGACCGTTGAACCGCCTCCATGAACAAGCGACCGCAGGTCACCAGCGACTCTTTATTCGCTAACAACACCGTTTTTCCGGCGCGGATCGCCGCCAGCGTCGGCACCAGACCCGCCGCGCCGACGATAGCCGCCATCACCTGATCGACCTCCTCCAGCGCAGCGACCTCTGCCGCCGCCTGCTGGCCGCTCAGCACCTCGGTACGGCAGCCATGTTCCTGCAGACGGGTGCGCAACCGCTCAGCGCTTTGCGCATCGTCCATCACGGCGTAACGGGGGGTAAATTCAAGGCATTGTTCAACCATACGGTCAACGTTTTTCCCCGCGACCAGCGCGGCGACGGAAAAGCGACCGGGATTATGGCGTACCACGTCCAGCGTGCTACAGCCAATGGAGCCGGTCGAACCGAGAACGGTTAATTGCTTCATGAGACGTCCAGAAGAGTGGAAACAGAATAAAAAGCAAAACGCCGCCAGCAAGCCCCTACGCAGCAATTATCAGGGATAAGACGGCGGCATCAGGCCTTCAACTTAGCGCTAAAGGCTACAAGGCCAGCGGTCGCAACGCAATCCCGAGAATTGAGCGTACAGTCTTCTGTACGGCGTTTCGGATTTTACTCAGGCCAGACGCTGTCAGGCCCGAGTAAGGGCAGAGCATCAGAACTGCATCAGTTCCGCTTCTTTGTCTGCCAGCGCCGCGTCAACTTTCTTGATGGCGGCGTCAGTCATTTTCTGCACGTCGTCCTGAGAACGGCGATCGTCATCCTCGCTGATCTCTTTCTCTTTCAGCAGCGCTTTGACTTTGTCGTTGGCGTCGCGGCGAACGTTACGTACGGCAACGCGCGCCTGCTCAGCTTCACCACGCACGATCTTGGTCAGATCTTTACGACGCTCTTCGGTCAGCGGCGGCAGCGGAACACGAATATCGCTACCGGCAGAGCTTGGGTTCAGACCGAGGTCGGACGCCATGATCGCTTTTTCAACAGCCGCGGACATAGAACGGTCAAAGACGTTGATTTTCAGGGTACGGGAGTCTTCGACGGTGACGCTGGCCAGCTGGCGCAGCGGGGTCGGCGTACCGTAGTATTCAACAACAATCCCGTCCAGCAGGCTCGGAGAAGCACGACCCGTGCGAATTTTGCTGATTTGGTTTTTGAATGCTTCGACGCATTTTTCCATGCGGATTTCAGCATCTTTTCTGATATCGCTAATCACGTTACGAATCCTTGAAAGCTTGTCTCAGTCAGACCAGACGGGGCACCCGTCGGAAAATGAGCTAAGTATAGTCAGATTTAATGAAAATCACCGGGTAATATCCCCGCGAAAGTAAAGCGGAATCTTACCCGGATTTGGCGCTGACGGGAATTATTCCGTGATCAATGTGCCTTCTTTTTCGCCCATCACCACGCGACGCAGCGCGCCAGGTTTGTTCATGTTGAAGACGCGAATCGGCAATTTATGGTCACGCGCCAGGGTGAAGGCCGCCAGATCCATCACTTTCAGCTCTTTTTCCAGCACTTCGCTGTAGGTCAGCTGATCGTACATCGTGGCGGAAGGATCTTTGGCCGGATCGGCGGTGAATACGCCGTCAACCTTGGTGGCTTTCAGCACCACATCGGCTTCAATTTCAATCCCGCGCAGGCAGGCTGCGGAATCGGTGGTAAAGAACGGGTTGCCGGTACCCGCGGAAAGGATCACCACGCGGTTGTTGCGCAGCAGGCTGATCGCCTCTGCCCAGCTGTAGTTGTCGCACACGCCGTTCAGCGGAATGGCGGACATCAAACGAGCGTTCACATAGGCGCGGTGGAGCGCATCGCGCATCGCGAGGCCATTCATAACCGTAGCCAGCATGCCCATGTGGTCGCCCACAACGCGGTTCATACCCGCTTTCGCCAGACCAGCACCACGGAACAGGTTACCGCCACCAATTACTACGCCAACCTGAATACCCAGCTCAACCAGCTCTTTGATCTCTTGAGCCATGCGGTCAAGTATGCTTGCATCAATACCGAAGCCTTCTGAGCCCTGCAGCGCTTCGCCACTTAATTTCAGCAGAATACGTTTGTAGACGGGTTTTGCATTGGTAGCCATGTTTCTTTCCTGAGACTGTCAACGAATGAGATGTGAGAATTCCGGCGACATTGTATGTCGCATTTCAGCGCGGTCACTATAAGCAGTTGGCTGAATTTACAAAATGGGCGCAAAAAGAAGCCGCCCTCAGGCGGCTCCTTGTAAAAATTAAGACTGCTTGGACATCGCAGCAACTTCTGCTGCAAAGTCAGTCTCAACTTTCTCGATGCCTTCGCCCACTTCAAAGCGGATGAAGCCAGTCACGTCAGCGTTGTGCTCTTTCAGCAGCTGACCAACAGATTTGCTCGGCTCCATGACGAAAGGCTGACCAGTCAGAGAAACTTCGCCGGTGAATTTCTTCATGCGGCCTTCAACCATTTTCTCTGCGATTTCTTTCGGCTTACCGGACTGCATCGCGATGTCCAGCTGAACCTGGTACTCTTTCTCTACCACTTCAGCAGACACGTCTTCCGGCTTAACGAATTCCGGCTTGCTTGCGGCAACGTGCATTGCCAGCTGCTTAACCAGCTCTTCGTCAGCGCCTTTAGCGGCAACCAGAACGCCGATGCGCGCACCGTGCTGGTAGCTGCCCAGAACGTCGCCTTCCAGAACAGCGATACGACGGATGTTGATGTTCTCACCGATTTTAGCAACCAGGGCAACACGTTCTTCTTCGAACTGCGCTTTCAGAACTTCAACGTCGGAGATTTTACCCGCAACAGCGGCGTCCAGTACTTTGTCAGCAAATGCCTGGAAACCACCATCTTTAGCAACGAAGTCAGTCTGGCAGTTAACTTCCAGAATGTAACCGTAGTTGCCTTCGATTTTGGTTTTGATCACGCCGTCAGCAGCCACGTTGCCTGCTTTCTTCGCCGCTTTGATCGCGCCGGATTTACGCATGTTTTCGATTGCCAGCTCGATGTCGCCATTCGCTTCAGTCAGCGCTTTTTTGCAATCCATCATGCCTGCGCCAGTACGTTCGCGCAGCTCTTTTACCAGGGAAGCGGTAATTTCAGCCATTCTAAAATCCTCGGGAGATGTGGATACTGCCCGGCCAACGGCCAAACAGCGTAAATTGAAAAAAGGGGCCGATAATGGGCCCCTATTCATACACGGTACTAATAAGGGCTTAAACCTTATTATTCAGCTTCTACGAAGCTTTCTTCCGCCTGAGAAGCCAGGTCCTGAGAGCGACCTTCACGAACGGTAGCAGCAACAGCGCCCAGGTACAGGCTTACTGCGCGGATTGCATCGTCGTTACCCGGGATAACGAAGTCTACGCCGTCCGGATCAGAGTTGGTATCAACGATAGCAAATACCGGGATGCCCAGGTTGTTTGCTTCTTTGATAGCGATGTGCTCGTGGTCAGCGTCGATAACGAACAGTGCGTCCGGCAGGCCGCCCATGTCTTTGATACCGCCCAGGCTGTTTTCCAGCTTGTCCAGCTCACGAGTACGCATCAGCGCTTCTTTTTTGGTCAGCTTGTCGAAAGTACCGTCCTGGGACTGAGTTTCCAGGTCTTTCAGACGTTTGATGGACTGACGAACGGTTTTCCAGTTAGTCAGCATACCGCCCAGCCAGCGATGGTTCACGAAGAACTGGTCGCAGCTCAGAGCAGCGTCTTTTACCGCTTCGCTTGCAGCGCGCTTAGTACCAACGAAAAGGATTTTACCTTTACGAGCAGCGATCTTGTTCAGTTCAGCCAGAGCGTCGTTGAACATCGGTACGGTTTTCTCAAGGTTGATGATGTGAACTTTGTTACGCGCACCGAAGATGAACGGCTTCATTTTCGGGTTCCAGTAACGGGTCTGGTGACCGAAGTGAACACCAGCCTTGAGCATGTCGCGCATGGAAACAGTTGCCATGTTTAAAACCTCTATAGATTAAATTGGGGTTATGCCTCCACGTATCCCATATTACCGACCCCGAAGGGCACCCCGGAATATGTGCCGATACGTGTGTGTTATTACACAAAGTGAGCGATGTCGCTTACGTCCCATCCTTGTGTATCTGAGATGGAACGGAAGTCCGGCGCGCTTTATATCACAAAATCCATCCAGACACCAACTCTTGTTGACGTCACGTGCTGTTAATGATTCTCAGTTTGGCACCAGCCTACCCGGACTGTTACCATTGACAGGACTTACTCTATTATTGTCGAAAATATCGACACTGCTGGACATACTCCATGGCTATCTCTATTAAGACATCTGAAGATATTGAAAAAATGCGCGTTGCCGGTCGTCTGGCCGCTGAAGTGCTGGAAATGATCGAACCCTGGGTTAAGCCGGGCGTCAGCACTGGCGAACTGGACCGTATCTGTAACGACTATATCGTTAACGAGCAGAAGGCCATTTCCGCCTGTCTCGGCTATCACGGCTATCCGAAATCCGTCTGCATTTCGGTCAACGAAGTGGTCTGTCACGGTATCCCTGACGACGGCAAGCTGCTGAAAGATGGCGATATCGTGAATATCGACGTGACCGTCATTAAAGATGATTTCCATGGCGATACCTCCAAAATGTTTATCGTCGGCAAACCGACGATTCTTGGCGAGCGCCTGTGCCGTATCACTCAGGAAAGCCTGTACCTGGCGCTGAAGATGGTGAAGCCGGGCATCAACCTGCGCACCATCGGCGCGGCGATTCAGAAATATGTGGAAGCGGAAGGGTTCTCCGTGGTTCGCGAATACTGTGGTCACGGCATCGGCCGCGGCTTCCATGAAGAGCCGCAGGTGCTGCACTACGACTCGCCGGAAACCAACGTCGTGCTCAAACCAGGCATGACCTTCACCATCGAGCCGATGGTCAACGCCGGTAAAAAAGAGATCCGCAGCATGAAAGACGGCTGGACGGTGAAAACCAAAGACCGGAGCTTGTCTGCGCAGTACGAGCATACTATTGTGGTGACAGACAACGGCTGCGAAATTCTGACGCTACGTAAGGATGACACCATCCCGGCGATAATCTCGCACGATGAATGATGAAAAGCCGGCGCCCGCCGGCTTTTTTATTAGATAGTTTTTTCTTATGGTGACGCGATGAGCAACTCATTACCTGACACAGCCTCCCCCCTTCTGCCCATCCCGCCGGAACATCCGGTGAGCTGGCCGCAGGGCGATCTGAACTGTGCTGCAATTAAGGCGCACATCGATACCTTTCAGCACTGGCTGGGCGAGGCGTTTGACGCCGGTATCGCCGCGGAGCAGCTCATTGCGGCGCGCACCGAATTTATCGACCAGCTGCTGCAGCGGTTGTGGATCGCCTGCGGCTTTGAATCCGTCTGCGACCTGGCGCTGGTGGCCGTCGGCGGCTATGGCCGCGGCGAGCTGCATCCGCTCTCTGACGTCGATCTGCTGATCCTCAGCCGCAAAAAGCTGCCGGACGACCAGGCGCAAAAGGTCGGCGAACTGCTGACGCTGCTGTGGGACGTCAAACTGGAGGTAGGCCACAGCGTGCGCACTCTCGAAGAGTGTCTGCTGGAAGGGCTTTCGGACCTCACCGTCGCCACCAACTTAATCGAATCGCGCCTGCTGATCGGCGACGTCGCGCTGTTCCTTGAACTGCAAAAACATATTTTTAGCGACGGCTTCTGGCCATCAGAAAAGTTCTTCGCCGCGAAAGTCGAAGAGCAGAACGTCCGTCATCAGCGCTATCACGGCACCAGCTATAACCTCGAGCCGGACGTGAAAAGCAGCCCCGGCGGCCTGCGCGATATCCATACGCTACAGTGGGTGGCTCGCCGCCATTTCGGCGCCACCTCGATGGATGAGATGGTCGGCTTCGGCTTTCTGACCGAAGCCGAGCGCAATGAGCTCAACGAGTGTCTGCACCAGCTGTGGCGTATCCGCTTCGCGCTGCATCTCGAACTCACTCGCTATGACAACCGCCTGCTTTTCGACCGCCAGCTCAGCGTCGCCCGCCGACTCGGCTATGAAGGCGACGGCAACCAGCCGATTGAGCATATGATGAAGGACTTCTTCCGCGTCACCCGCCGGGTGAGCGAGCTGAACCAGATGCTGCTGCAGCTGTTTGAAGAGGCCATCCTCGCCCTGACCGAGGATGAAAAACCGCGCCCGATCGATGATGATTTCCAGCTGCGCGGCACGCTGATCGATCTGCGTGACGATACGCTGTTTATTCGCGAGCCGCAGGCCATTCTGCGCATGTTTTATATCATGGTGCGCAACAGCACCATCACCGGCATCTACTCCACGACGTTGCGCCATCTGCGCCACGCCCGCCGCCATCTGACCCAGCCGCTGTGCTATATCCCGGAGGCGCGCACGCTCTTTCTCAGCATGCTGCGCCATCAGGGGGCAGTGAGTCGCGGACTGCTGCCGATGCATCGTCACAGCGTGCTGTGGGCCTATATGCCGCAGTGGTCCCATATCGTCGGCCAGATGCAGTTCGACCTGTTTCACGCCTACACCGTCGATGAACACACCATCCGCGTGATGCTCAAGCTGGAGAGCTTTGCTAAAGAAGAGACCCGTAGCCGCCACCCGCTGTGCGTGGAACTGTGGCCGCGCTTAACGCACCCGGAGCTGATTTTAATCGCCGCCCTGTTCCACGACATCGCCAAAGGGCGCGGCGGCGACCACTCGATCCTCGGCGCGCAGGATGTGCTGAAATTTGCCGAACTGCACGGGCTGAACTCCCGTGAAACGCAGCTGGTCGCCTGGCTGGTGCGTCACCACCTGCTGATGTCGGTCACCGCCCAGCGGCGCGATATTCAGGATCCGGAGGTGATTAAGCAGTTCGCCGAGGAGGTGCAAACGGAAAATCGCCTGCGCTATCTGGTGTGCCTGACCGTCGCCGATATCTGCGCCACCAACGAAACCCTGTGGAACAGCTGGAAGCAGAGCCTGCTGCGCGAACTCTATTTCGCCACTGAAAAACAGCTGCGTCGCGGCATGCAAAGCACCCCGGACATGCGCGAACGGGTGCGTCACCATCAGCTGCAGGCGCTGGCCCTGCTGCGGATGGACAATATTAATGAAGAGGCGCTGCATCAAATCTGGAACCGCTGCCGCGCCAACTATTTCGTGCGACATACGCCGACGCAGCTCGCCTGGCACGCCCGCAACCTGCTGCGCCACGATCTGAATAAGCCGATGATCCTCCTGAGCTCGCAGGCCACTCGCGGCGGAACGGAGATTTTTATCTGGAGCCCGGATCGCCCTTACCTGTTCGCCGCGGTGTGTGGCGAACTGGACCGTCGCAACCTCAGCGTCCACGACGCGCAGATCTTTACCACCCGCGACGGCATGGCGATGGATACCTTTATCGTCCTTGAGCCTGACGGCAGTCCGCTGTCCGCCGACCGCCACGAGGCGATCCGCCAGGGTCTGGAACAGACCATCACCCAGCGCAGTTGGGAGCCCCCGGCGCCCCGTCGTCAGGCGGCAAAGCTGCGTCATTTTTCGGTGGACACCGAGGTGAATTTCCTGCCGACCCATACCGATCGCAAATCGTTTCTCGAGCTGATTGCCCTTGACCAGCCCGGGCTGCTCGCCCGCGTCGGTCAGGTGTTCGCCGACCTCGGAATTTCGCTTCACGGGGCGCGAATTACGACAATTGGTGAGCGAGTAGAAGATTTATTTATAATCGCTACCGCCGACCGGCGTGCCCTTAATAATGAGCTGCAACAAGAAGTGCAACAACGGTTGACAGCGGCCCTCAATCCAAACGATAAAGGGTGACGTATTTTTTTTAGTGAATGGAAAGAAACAATGCAGCAGTTACAGAACGTTATTGAGTCCGCCTTCGAGCGTCGCGCCGACATCACGCCGGCCAATGTGGATACCGTGACCCGCGAAGCGGTTAACCAGGTTATTGCCCTTCTGGATTCCGGCGCGCTGCGCGTCGCTGAGAAGATCGACGGTCAGTGGGTGACGCATCAGTGGCTGAAGAAGGCGGTACTGCTCTCTTTCCGTATTAACGATAACCAGGTTATCGATGGTGCGGAAAGCCGCTACTTCGATAAAGTACCGATGAAATTCGCTGACTATGACGAAGCGCGTTTCCAGAAAGAAGGTTTCCGCGTGGTGCCGCCGGCAGCGGTGCGCCAGGGCGCGTTCATCGCCCGTAACACCGTGCTGATGCCGTCCTACGTTAACATCGGCGCCTACGTTGACGAAGGCACCATGGTTGACACCTGGGCCACCGTCGGCTCCTGCGCGCAGATCGGTAAAAACGTTCACCTGTCCGGCGGCGTCGGCATCGGTGGCGTACTGGAGCCGCTGCAGGCGAACCCGACCATCATCGAAGATAACTGCTTCATCGGCGCGCGCTCTGAAGTGGTTGAAGGGGTGATTGTCGAAGAAGGCTCCGTGATCTCCATGGGCGTTTACCTGGGTCAGAGCACCAAAATCTACGATCGCGAAACCGGCGAAGTCTTCTACGGCCGCGTGCCGGCTGGCTCGGTAGTGGTGTCAGGCAACCTGCCGTCGAAAGATGGTAAATACAGTCTGTACTGCGCAGTGATCGTGAAGAAAGTCGATGCTAAAACTCGCGGCAAGGTCGGCATTAACGAACTGCTGCGCACCATCGACTAAAGCAAATAAAAAGCGGGAGATATCCCGCTTTTTTTATATTTGATGCTGGCGAGAATGGATTTTTTCGTTAATTATTCAATGGTTATGATGCTATCAAAGGTACCGTTATGTACGATAATCTGAAAAGTCTTGGCATTACCAACCCTGATGAGATCGATCGCTATAGCCTGCGGCAGGAAGCTAACAACGACATTCTGAAAATCTATTTTCAGAAAGACAAAGGCGAATTCTTCGCCAAGAGCGTGAAGTTCAAATATCCGCGTCAGCGCAAAACCGTCGTCGCCGACGGCGTCGGCCAGGGCTACAAAGAGGTCCAGGAGATCAGCCCCAATCTGCGCTACGTCATCGATGAGCTGGATCAGATTTGCCAGCGCGACCGCACTGAAATCGATCTCAAGCGTAAAATCCTCGACGATTTACGCCATCTGGAAAGCGTGGTCACCAATAAGATCAGCGAAATCGAAGCCGATCTGGAAAAGCTCACCCGTAAGTAAGCGCATCCCCGGCGGCGCGTCGCCTGACCGGGCTGGCGGTATCAAACCGCTACCGACAGCATGCATCGTCCAGGCCGGGTATGGCGAGTCGCTACCCGGCATTTTTTTACCTCCACACCTTAGCGTTGTTCATCCAGCTGCAGCGCGATATACAGCAGCAGCCGGTCGTCAAAGCTGCCAAGATCCAGCCCCGTCAGCTCCGAGATACGATTCAACCGGTACTCCAGCGTATTGCGATGAATAAACAGCGCCTTCGACGTCGCCAGCGGCTGCACGTTATGGCGAAACCACGCCTGCAGCGTTCGCCGCAGCAGCCCGTTGTTATCCATTGTCTTGAGACGCGCCAGCGGACGGGCCAGCTCATTGGCCTGCCAGCCGCCGCGCAGGCTGTCAAGCAGCACCGGCAGCATCAGATCCTGATAGAAATAGCAGCGGCTCTCCGGCATCCGCTGCTTGCCCACCATCATCGTCGTGCGAGCGGTACGATAAGAGCGGGCGATACTCCCGGGGCCGGTGAAGAAGTTGCCCAACGCCACGCGGAAACGGAGCTGGCCATTCTCTTTCATCCTGGCGATAAGCTGCTCGACGCGCCGGACATGATCGTCGGCGTCCCAGCGGCCAAAGCTGTTCAGCGCCGGTTTCAGCACCACCATTTCCGTGAGCGAGACAATGGCCACGAGATTATTGCGATCGGGCGTGGTCAGCGCGTTCTGCAGCTGCTGTAGTTCCGCCATCGCGCTGTCTACGCCAAGCTGGCCGCTGTCCACCTCAATCATCGCCACCACGCGCGGCTGATTCAGATCGATGCCTAATCGCTGAGCCCATTCGTTCAGCGCCGGGGTATGCTCTTCCGCCTGAATCAGGTTCATCACCAGCTCTTCGCGCAGACGGCTGTCCTGCGCCAGGAGATGCATCAGTCGCGACTGCTCCAGCATCATCTCTGCCGTCATGCACACCAGCTCGCCATATTTTCGCAGCGACTCTGGCTCGCCGGTCAGGCCGATCACCCCGACGATCTCCCCCTCCAGGCGCAGCGGCAGGTTAATGCCCTGGCGTACCCCGTGCAGATGGCGAGCCACCGCATCGTCGATATCCACCACCCGCCCCTGAGAAAGCACCAGCAGCGCGCCTTCGTGCAATTCACCAATCCTTTCCCGATCGCCGCTGCCGATAATCCGCCCGCGGGCATCCATCACGTTGATGTTGGTATCGATGATGCGCATCGTCCGCGCCACAATATCCTGCGCCATTTTGGTATCGAGATGCCAGCCAGCCATGTAATCCTCCCCTTTGCAGGGCACCAGCATAAAAGAGTCGTCGCCCTGCCGCATTGTGCATATGCCCGAAGCCCGGATGAGATATGTGGAGTTGTGGAAGCGGTCACAGAACGAAAAAAAGCCCCTGCCCTCGGCGAGGGAAGGGGCTGGGATCAAGCACTGACGATTACTGCAGCAGCAGGTAGATAGAGGCGTCGCCGCGCTGAATGTTCAGCGCCAGCACGGACGGTTTGGCGTCGAAGATTTTCCGCAGATCGGCGATATTTTTCACCGGCTGCTGGTTGGCCCCGACAATGATGTCGCCTTTCTTGAGGCCAATCTGCGCCGCCGGGGTGCCGGCTTTCACATTATTGACCACCACGCCTTTGTCCTGACCCTTGTTGCTCATTTCCGCCCCTTCAATCCCGTTGAAGATGGTGCTGGAGTCAACCTGGGTCTGGTTGCTCTGCTGCAGTTCGACGGTGACGGTCACCGGTTTGCCATCGCGCAGCAGGCCAAGCTCAACCTTGCTGCCGATAGGCATGGTGCCGACCTGAGCACGCAGCGCGGCGAAGCTGCTGATCGCCTTCCCGTTGAGGGAGGTGATCACGTCGCCGGCTTTAATGCCCGCTTTCGCGGCCGCCGACCCCGGCATCACCTGGCTGACGAAGGCGCCGCGCTGGGCGTCGACTTTCATCGCTTTCGCCAGCTCAGAGTTCAGTTCGGTGCCCATGATGCCGAGCTCGCCGCGTTTCACCTGGCCATATTTCACCATCTGCTCGGTCAGGTTTTTCACCATGTTGCTCGGGATAGCGAAACCGATACCGATGTTGCCGCCGTCCGGCGCCAGAATGGCGGTGTTGATGCCGATCAGCTCGCCGTTGAGATTCACCAGCGCGCCGCCGGAGTTCCCGCGGTTAATCGCCGCATCGGTCTGGATAAAGTTTTCGTAGTTTTCCACGTTCAGGCCGCTACGACCCAGCGCGGAAACAATCCCGGAGGTCACGGTTTCGCCCAGACCGAACGGGTTACCGATAGCCACGGTGTAGTCGCCGACGCGCAGCGCGTCAGAGTCGGCAAGCTTAATTGCCGTCAGGTTTTTCGGATCCTGAATCTGAATCAGCGCGATATCAGAGCGCGGGTCTTTACCCACGACTTTGGCATCAAACTTACGACCATCGCTCAGCTGGACCTTAATCGTGGTGGCGTTGTCCACGACGTGGTTGTTGGTCACCACATACCCTTTGGCCGCATCAATAATCACGCCGGAACCCAGCGCCATGAATTTCTGCTGCTGGCCGCCGTCAGGCTGACCGCCCTGTCCGCCGCCCTGGCAAAACGGCGAACTCTGGAATGGAGAACCATCCTGGCAGAACGGCGAGTTATCGCCAAAGAACTGCTGGAAGTTACGCGGCATCCGTGGGGTATTAACGGTGGTGCTACCTTCAACGTTAATGCTCACCACTGACGGCATCACTTTCTCCAGCATCGGGGCCAGGCTTGGCATCTGCTGCGCGTTAGTGGCCGAAGATGCCGTTTCCGCCGCGCTCGCAGAGAGCGGGGACAATGCCAGACCTAAACTCAGAGCCAGTGCACTCATTGCTAACGTGGTTTTTTTCATCAGTTTCAATCTCAATATCAGAAAACGAAAGTTGCTGTGTACGTGACTATCAGAGTCATTTTATAGCGCTAAGTTCCGGAATTAAGTTTCTGGAAAAAGTAAAAATTTATTGTCCATCTTTACAAAACTCCAGCCTATTCCACCGCCATCAGTCGTCGATATTCATCCCACGCATATAAATCCGTCATCCCGCTGATATAATCCTGAATCAGACGGCAGCGATAATAGTATTCCATCAGCGCAAATTCAGGCGCTGTGCGCGCGAGCTTATTTACCGCTTCCACATAGGCCAGCCGGTGGCGGGTTGAAAGTTTCTGATACAGTCGGGAGGCAATGGGTAAACGCCGTACCCGCTCCTGCGCTACTAATTCGCTGAAATCCTCCAGTGATAATTTCAGCAGCGGCTGATAGATATCCAGCAGGCCGCTGATCACCCGGTAGCCCTGCAATTCCAGCTGCTCGACATCCGGATGGCTAAACACCTGTTTAATCGCTACATTTTTATAAAGCTCCAGCAGCTGACTGCAATCGCTGTCGTCCTCGAGCAGCGCATGATTAAAGTCGCCCGTAAAGATGGCCGGCAGGTTGTCAATAAATCGTCGCGCCGCGTAGGGCACCAGCTTATTCAGCGTGTTCACCCGCAAATACATAAAAAACTGATCTTCCGCGCTCTGCTTCAGGGAATTGGCTCGTGATTTCTCCCAGGCATTTTCCACCACCTGCGAGAATAACGATCCTTTTTCATGGCTGCCCCAGGCGTCGTAAAGATGCTGATAAAGCTGCTCAGCGCTGAAAATACGTTTTTCCACCGCGTCCTCGAGATCCGCGACGCAATATGAGATGTCATCCGCGGCTTCCATAATCCAGGTTAATGGGAACCGATTGTAAGGCGCCAGATCCAGTTCTTTACGCAGGCGCGCCACATACTCCTCTTCGGCTAAATAGTAGCCAGGCTTCTTCATTAAATAACTGTGGCTGGCTGGCGTCGCCTCGGACCACCACGCCGGACGAGTATATTTCAGAATACAGCCGACCTGCGCCCAGGTCAGATTCATGCGCATCAGCGTATGGACCAGACGAATGCCCTGGGCGTTGCCCTCAAAGCAGCAGAGATCCTGGCGCACTTTGCGGCGCAGCGCGTTAAGCGACGTTTCCCCCTCCTGCAGGCGTAATGCCTGCACTTCACAGCGATCGTCGGTCAGCGGCTGCCCGAGCGCATCGCCGGGCGCCAGACGCTGGCGGAACCAGTCGTTAATCGCCGCCTCGCCAAAATGGCCAAACGGCGGGTTGCCGATATCGTGCATCAGGCAGGCCATCTCCACGACGCTCTCGAATGGCCCGGTCAGCTCTTCCAGGCCATACTCTTCCAGCAGCCTCTGCTCTTTCAGCCGGCTCAGTACCTCTTTGGCGATATAACGCCCCACCTGCTGCACCTCCAGCGAGTGGGTCAGACGGGTACGCACCGCTGCGTTGCGCTCCAGCGGGAAGACCTGAGTTTTTTGCTGTAAGCGACGGATGGCCGGCGAGTTGACGATCCGTCCCCGATCGCTTTCGAAGATCCGCAGGATGTCGCGCTCCGTCTCGACACGCGGCGGCGAACGGAAGCGTCGACGCCAGTTTATCTTGTTGCGAAAATCAATCTTTGCCATAGCCTCTCCCGCGCGAGCAATACGCTTCCCCTTAAGCGCATGATAGACTATGCAACTAAACCTGACACATCGCGAGTAAATCTATGAAAATTGGCATTATTGGCGCTATGGAAGAGGAAGTTACCCTTCTGCGCGACAAAATCGAAAACCGCCAGACTATCACTATTGGCGGGAGCGAAATCTATACCGGCCAACTTCACGGCGTTGACGTCGCGCTGCTGAAGTCTGGTATCGGGAAAGTGGCGGCGGCGATGGGCGCGACCCTGCTGCTGGAGCGTTGCCAGCCTGACGTGATCATTAATACCGGCTCAGCCGGCGGCCTGGCGTCGACGCTGAAGGTCGGCGATATCGTCGTCTCCGATGAAGCGCGCTACCACGACGCCGACGTCACCGCCTTCGGTTATGAGTACGGCCAGCTGCCTGGCTGCCCGGCGGGCTTTAAAGCGGACGAAAAACTGGTGGCCGCCGCGGAGAGCTGCATTAACGCGTTAGATCTCAATGCCGTTCGCGGCCTGATCGTCAGCGGCGATGCCTTCATTAACGGCTCTGTCGGTCTGGCGAAGATCCGCCATAATTTCCCGCAGGCGATCGCTGTGGAAATGGAAGCGACCGCTATCGCTCACGTTTGCCATAACTTTAAGGTTCCCTTCGTGGTGGTTCGCGCCATCTCCGATGTGGCCGACCAGCAGTCTCACCTCAGCTTTGAGGAGTTCCTTGCGGTCGCCGCCCGACAGTCCACCCTGATGGTGGAGAATCTGGTCCAGAACCTGGCACGTGGCTAAGTCGCTCTCCTTCGCGCTTGCCGCGCTGCTGTTACTCGCCCCGGCGTGGCTGCTGGCCGCGCCGCGGGTGATCACCCTCTCCCCCGCCAATACCGAACTGGCCTTTGCCGCCGGGATCACGCCGGTCGGCGTCAGTAGCTATTCCGATTATCCGCCGCAGGCCAAAACGATTGAGCAGGTTGCCAGCTGGCAGGGGATGAACCTGGAGCGCATCGTAGCGTTAAAGCCAGACCTGGTGCTGGCCTGGCGCGGCGGTAATGCCGAACGTCAGGTTAACCAGCTGCAGTCGCTGGGTATCCACGTCCTCTGGGTGCAGACTTCGACCATCGAAGAGATCATCGCCACCCTGCGTCAACTGGCGAAGTGGAGCCCGCAGCCGGAAAAAGCGCAGCAGGCGGCGCAGGCGATGCAGCAGGAATACGATGCACTGAAAGCGCGCTATGCCAGCGCGCCGAAGAAACGCGTCTTCCTGCAGTTCGGTTCCGCCCCGCTGTTCACCAGCGGCCCCGGCTCGATTCAGGATCAGGTGCTGAGGCTGTGCGGCGGCGAGAATATCTTTGCCGCCAGCCGCGTTCCCTGGCCGCAGGTGAGCCGCGAACAGGTGCTGGCCCGTCAGCCGCAGGCGATTGTGGTGACCGGCGACGCCAGCCGCATCGCCGAGGCGCAGCGCTTTTGGCAACATCAGCTCACCATTTCGTTGATTGCGTTACACAGCGACTGGTTTGAACGCGCAAGCCCACGTATTATCCTCGCCGCCAAACAACTTTGTGCGGCGCTCGACCAGGTAAAATAACCATCCGGTAAAGCGGATGTTCAGTGGGAATCAACGATGCTTGTCTATTGGCTGGATATTATTGGCACGGCCGTTTTCGCGATCTCCGGCGTTCTGCTGGCCGGAAAATTACGCATGGACCCGTTTGGCGTGCTGGTGTTAGGCGTGGTGACGGCGGTGGGCGGCGGAACCATCCGCGACATGGCGCTGGCGAATGGCCCGGTATTCTGGGTCAAAGATCCCACCGATCTGGTGGTGGCGATGGTCACCAGCATGCTGACCATCCTGCTGGTCCGCCAGCCGCGCCGGCTGCCGAAATGGATCCTGCCGGTGCTCGACGCCGTCGGTTTAGCGGTGTTTGTCGGCATCGGCGTGAATAAAGCCTTTCTCGCCGGCAGCGGCCCGCTGGTAGCGGTATGCATGGGCGTGGTGACCGGCGTTGGCGGCGGGATAATCCGCGACGTGCTGGCGCGCGAAATTCCTATGATTCTGCGCACCGAGATCTACGCCACCGCCTGTATTGTCGGCGGCATTGTCCACGCCACCGCGCACGACACCTTCCATCTCCCGCTGGAGAATTCGGCGATGATGGGGATGGTGGTGACCCTGGCGATCCGGCTGGCGGCGATCCGCTGGCATCTGAAGCTGCCGACGTTTGCCCTGGACGATAACGGACGGTCATAAAATCAAAACGGTAACCCTGAGGTTACCGTTTTTAGCGTTGGCGCCCTCTCGCTGCGAGAAAAAGCCCCCTGCCGCGCTCGCTTTAAACGCTGAACGAGGACCCGCAGCCGCAGGTGCTTTTCGCGTTCGGGTTGGTCACGATAAAGCGCGAACCTTCCAGCCCTTCGGTATAGTCGACAGAGCCGCCGACCAGGTACTGCAGGCTCATCGGGTCAACCACCAGGCCGACCCCCTGTTTCTCAATGGTCATATCCCCTTCGTTCACCTGATCGTCGAAGGTGAAGCCATACTGGAAACCGCTGCAACCGCCGCCGGTGATATACACGCGCAGTTTCAGGTTCGGATTATCTTCATCCGCAATCAGGTGTTTTACTTTATTGGCTGCGGCTTCGGTAAACTCCAGCGGCAACGCTACGTCATCACTCATTTTTTGCTCCCATTGATACTTCCGGCCGGTTAAAGAATAACCGGACCTTTTGAGCCATTATCTAATACCCTGGTAAATCGTTCAAGTATTCTCCCGGGGTGCCTGCTGCGCTTTTGCCGCCTGCTCGGCCTCCTGCTTCGCCAGAGTACGTTGCAGAATGGTCGAATACAAAGGCTTACCGCCGAGGAATTGCGCCAGTAGTGTTGCGCCAAGGCAGGTAATAATCATTGGCAAAATGAGCTGATAGTTATCGGTCATCTCCAGCACCAGCACAATCCCGGTCAGCGGCGCGCGCACCGAGGCGGCGAGCAGCGCCCCCATGCCGGCGATGGCGAAGGTGCCGGCATCGAGATGGTAGGACGGAAACAGCGGAATGGCCGCCATGCCGAACGCCGTGCCCAGCAGCGTGCCGAGCGCCAGCATCGGGGCGAAAATGCCGCCCGGCGCGCCGGAAGAGAAGCAGATCAGCGTGGTCACCACGCGGGCAATAAAGATGAACAGCAGCAAACCGACGGAGAAGTTACCGGCGGCGGCGATGGGGATCAGGTTAAAGCCGCCCCCCACCGCGGAGGGCTGCATCAGCCCCAGCAGGCCGCAAAGCCCGCCGATGACCCCGCCAATTAACACCCATTTTTTGATGTTGCCGCCGTGAATGCGCTGGAACAGATCCTGGGTGCGTAGCACCAGAAAATTAAACAACGGGCCAAAGCAGCCAAACAGCATCCCCAGCACCAGGTACAGCCACAGGGTATTCACCGGGGCATTGCTCAGCTTGCCCACCTCTATAATTGCCGCCTCGCCGTTGAAAATGCGAAACACAATGCTCGACATGATCACGCCGGTAAATACCGCTTTAATGGAGATCAGGTTGTAGCGGAACTGCGGGCGCATCTCTTCGATGATAAACAGGATACCGGCCAGCGGCGCGTTAAAGGCCGCTGAGAGCCCCGACGCCGCACCGGTCGCCAGCAGCGTGTGCCGCGCTTCCGGACTGCGCATGCGGAAAATATCCAGCACCATGCGTCCAATGTTGCCGCCAAGCTGCACCATCGGCCCCTCGCGTCCCAGCACCATTCCGGCGCCCAGGGTCCCCATGCCGCCGATGAATTTCACCGGCAGCACGCGCCACCAGCGCACCGGCCGCAGCTCCTCCAGCGCCCCTTCGATTTCCGGGATCCCCGATCCGCCAGCCTCAGGCGCAAAGCGGCGCACGAGGAAATAGCCGACCATCGCCAGCAGCGCCGACAAGATAAACGCCAGCGGCCAGACCAGATACCAGTGGTCCGCCACCTGCGCCAGCGCGCCGATCCGCTGGTTCTGCACCCAGTTCACGCTCTTTTCAAACGCCACGCCCACCAGCCCGGCCAGCGTGCCGACCACCGCCGCCATAAACAGCACCGCCAGCGGCGTTTTATCGCGCTGAATCAACCGGCGCACCGCATCGCCGCGACGCACCCGCACGAACTGATGTGCTTCAAAAGAGGGAGTTTCTGCTTTCATGCCATTATCAATTATTGGTAATACAAATGAAGAGAGAGGCATTTTAGCCGCCCCGGCGCGCTGCGTCGTCAAAAAAATGCCCTTGCGGCACATTGTTTCAATTGGGCAAAACTTTCATAACCATCCTGGAATAACTTAGAATAGCCGATAAAACATTTTTCACGAACCAGGACCCTGGCCATGAGCAAATCTGAAAATCTGTACCACGCTGCGCGTGAACTGATCCCCGGCGGCGTTAACTCGCCGGTCCGCGCCTTCACCGGCGTCGGCGGCACCCCGCTGTTTATCGAACGCGCGGATGGCGCTTACCTCTATGACGTGGATGGGAAAGCCTATATCGATTATGTCGGCTCCTGGGGTCCGATGGTGCTGGGCCACAACCATCCGGCGATCCGCAACGCGGTGATCGAGGCGGCGTCCCGCGGCCTGAGCTTTGGCGCGCCGACCGAAATGGAAGTAAAAATGGCGGCGCTGGTGACCGAGCTGGTGCCGACCATGGATATGGTGCGCATGGTGAACTCCGGTACCGAAGCCACCATGAGCGCGATTCGCCTGGCGCGCGGTTTCACCGGCCGCGACAAGATCATCAAGTTCGAAGGCTGCTACCACGGCCATGCCGACTGCCTGCTGGTGAAAGCCGGTTCCGGCGCGCTGACCCTCGGCCAGCCGAACTCGCCGGGCGTGCCGGCTGATTTCGCCAAACATACCCTGACCTGCACCTATAACGACCTCGCCTCCGTGCGCGCGGCGTTCGAGCAGTATCCGCAGGATATCGCCTGCATCATCGTCGAGCCGGTCGCCGGGAATATGAACTGCATTCCGCCGCAGCCGGAGTTCCTGCCGGGCCTGCGCGCGCTGTGCGACGAATTTGGCGCCCTGCTGATCATCGACGAAGTGATGACCGGCTTCCGCGTAGCGCTGGCGGGCGCGCAGGCTTATTACGGCGTGGAGCCGGATCTGACCTGTCTCGGGAAAATCATCGGCGGCGGGATGCCGGTAGGCGCCTTCGGCGGCCGTCGCGAGGTGATGGACGCGCTGGCGCCCACCGGTCCGGTCTACCAGGCCGGAACCCTCTCCGGTAACCCGATCGCCATGGCCGCCGGCTTCGCCTGCTTAAGCGAAGTGGCGCAGCCGGGCGTGCATGAAACCCTCACCGAGCTGACCAACCAGCTGGCGCAAGGCCTGCTGGATGCGGCGCGTGACGCCGGGATCCCGCTGGTGGTCAATAACGTCGGCGGCATGTTCGGCATCTTCTTTACCGATGCCGAAACCGTCACCTGCTATCAGGACGTGGTGAAGTGCGATGTCGAACGCTTCAAGCGCTTCTTCCATCTGATGCTGGAGGAAGGCGTGTACCTGGCGCCGTCAGCGTTTGAGGCTGGCTTTATGTCCGTCGCCCACAGCGAAGAAGATATCGACAATACCATCGACGCCGCGCGTCGGGTATTTGCCAAACTGTAAGGTGCTTGAATGCCTGGTGACGCAGGGATTTTCCCGGATGCGGCGCATTGCGCCTTATCCGGGCTACCAAATCGCACAGCGCTGTAGCCCCGGTAAGCGATAGCGCCACCGGGCAGTTTCCCGGATGCGGCGCATTGCGCCTTATCCGGGCTACCAAATCGCACAGCACTGTAGCCCCGGTAAGCAATAGCGCCACCGGGGATGTTGAGGCCATCCGGGATCGTTAGCGGCTCTGCTTCCTCAGCAAATAGATAAAGTACGGCGCGCCGATAAAGGTCGACAGCAGCCCCGCCGGGATCTGGTACGGGAACATGATCATCCGTCCGCACCAGTCGGCGAAGACCAGCAGCAGCCCGCCAGTCAGTCCGGAGATCACCATATGCGGCAGCGTTCGCCGGAAGCCCATCATGCGCGCAATATGCGGCGCCATCAGCCCGACGAAGCTCAGCGGGCCGATGGTCAGCGTCGCCGCCGCCGTCAGGCAGGCCGCCAGCAGCAGCAGAACAATCCGCGATGACGTCAGCGCCATGCCCACCGCCCGCGCCGCCTCCCCGCCCAGCGGCAGGATGGTTAACCAGCGGCGACAGAGCGGCGCCAGCGCCAGCAGGACCAGCATCACCGCGCCGCTGCGTACCACCCTCTCCGGCGTCGCGCTGTAGGTCGACCCCGAGATCCACGTCAGGATCTGCGCCATGCGCGGATCGCCGCTGGCCTGCAGCATCATCAGCAGCATGGTGAAGGCGGTACTGAGCGCCATCCCCGCCAGCAGCATCCGATGCGGCGAGAAACCGCCCCGTCCGGCGGCCAGCATAATGATCAGCAAAGTGGCCGCCGCGCCAAGGCTCCCGGCCGGCAGCAGCCAGCCAAAGGCGTCGCCAGGCACGAAGAACAGCATCAGCACCACGCCAAAGGCGGCGCCGGAGCTGATGCCCAGCACTTCCGGGCTGGCCATCGGGTTGCCGGTCAGGCGCTGGATAATACAGCCGGCGACCGCCAGCATCACCCCGGCGAACAGCGCCGACAGCACCCGCGGCCAGCGCCAGGGCAGCAGTTGCTCCAGCAGATCGCCGTGAGCCCACAGCCAGCCGTGGGCATCGCGACCAAAGGCCATCGCCACGCTCATCGCCAGCAGCAGCAACGCGACGCCCCCGAGAACAAACCATTGCACGTGATAGCGCTCAGGCTGCACATTATCGCCGCCGTTCATCACCGGGGCGCTGATGCTGCGCAGCCGCGGCAGCAGCCACAGCAGCAGCGGCGCGCCGATCAGGGCGGTGACCGAGCCGGTGGAGACTTCCCGCCATACCCGGCTCAGCCAGAGGATCACCTGATCGGAAAGCCACAGGAGCAGCGCGCCGATCAGCGCCGCCAGCAGCAGCCGGGCCAGCAGTCGACGGGCGCCGAGCATTTTCGCCAGCAGCGGCGCGAACAGGCCGATAAAGCCGATAATCCCGACCGCGTTGACCAGCAGCGCGCTCATCACGATCGCCAGCGTCAGGGCGCCGAGGCGCGCCAGAGACAGCGCCAGCCCCAGGTTGCGCGCCACCCCGTCATCGAGCCCCATCAGAGTCAGCGGACGCAGCAGCAGCAGGGTGAGTATCGCCCCGCCCAGCAGCTGCGGCCACAGGCGCTGCGCCACGCTCCAGTCGGTTTGCGTCAGCGTCCCGGTGCTCCACAGGAACATGCTCTGCAGCTGGTCGTGATGGAAAATCACCATCAGCTGGTTAAGCGCCCCGCAGTAGAGGCTGACCACCAGGCCCGCCAGGATCAGCGTTACCGGCGACAGACGCTTGCCCCAGGAGACGCCAAACACCAGCGCACCCACCAGACAGGCCCCGGCCAGCGCGGCAAACTGCGACGCCAGCACGCCGGGGATGGCCCACAGCGTGGTGACCGTTATCCCCAGCTGCGCGCCGGTGGCGACGCCAAGGGTGGTCGGCTCCGCCAGCGGATTGCGCAGCACCTGCTGGAACAGTACGCCGACCAGTCCCAGCCCGGCCCCCACCAGCAGTGAAACGGCCACCCGCGGCAGCAGGCTGTAATGAAACAGCATCTGGGCAATCTGATCGCTATCCGGCTGCCGCAGCGCCTGCCGCCATTGCGCATAGGGCAAGGCGACATTGAGATTGACGATACTCAACGCGAAGGCGGCGACCAGCAGCGCGGCCAGCAGGATACTGGCTAACGGTGAAATACGCGTATTCATGCCGGACTCCCCTGGGCCTCGGCCAGCACGCGGGCAAAATGCATCGCCGACAGCGTCGCGCCATAGAACCATACGGCCGGAACGCGCTGGAAGCGCCCCGCGCGCACGAACGGCATCGCCTGCCACAGCGGGGTCGCCAGCAGCTGGGTCATCTCCCGCTCGTTACCATGATCAAAACAGATCACATCGGCCTCGTTAAACGCCGCCAGCCGGTCGATGCCAACGCTAACGCTGCCCCAGAACGCCGCTTCGCCGCGCCAGGCGTTTTTAATACCAAAGCGGTCAAGCACCTCCTGGAACAGGCAGTTTTCGCCAAACACCAGAACGTGGCGCGGATCGAGCAGGGAGATCATCAGCAGCGGACGGTCGCCGCGCCCGGCAAAACGCGGCTTCAGGCTCGCCATCAGCGCCTCAAACTCCGCCAGGTGGCGCTGAGCCTGCTGCGGTTTGCCCAGCAGGTCAGCCATCTCCAGCAGCGAGCGCTGAGCCATCGCCAGCGGGCGTTTGCCGTCGCTAAAGGTGAATCCGCGGCCGGGGGCGATACGCGCCAGCTTCTCCGGCGACGGGCCGTAGCCTGCTGACCAGACGATAAACGACGGTTTCATCTGCGTCAGCAGCTCAAGATTGGGTTCAGTGCGCAGACCGACATCGATCACCGAGTCGGGCAGCGCGGGCTCGTTCACCCACAGGCGATAGTTAGGGATATCGGCCACGCCGTAAGGCGTGACGCCCAGCGCCAGCAGGAGCTCCGCCGGCAGCCACTCCAGGGCGACCACACGCTGCGGGTCAACGTTCGCCGCCTGCGCGCCGCGCATCTGCCACAGCAGCGGCGAGAGCGCCATCGCGGTCAGCAGGCGACGTCGGGTTATCTGAGTCGGGGTCATCATTAATAGACAAAGCTTACCGGCGCCGCGCCGGCCGGGTGCGGCAGGATCCCCATCGGGATGCCGTAGATTTGTTCCAGGGTATCGCTGCGCATCAGTTCCGCCGGCGTCCCCTGGGCGATCATTTCCCCGCCGCGCAGGGCCACCAGATAGTCGCAGTAGCGGGCCGCCATATTAACGTCGTGCAGGACGGCGATCACCGTCAGGCCGCGCTGCTGGCTGAGACGATGCACCAGCGCGAGGACATCAACCTGATGGGCGATATCCAGCGCCGAGGTGGGTTCATCGAGCAGCAGACAGCGGCTATCCTGCGCCACCAGCATGGCGATCCACGCCCGCTGGCGTTCGCCGCCGGAGAGGCTGTCCACCAGACGATGGGCGAGCGGCTTCAGCCCTACCAGCGCAATCGCCTCTTCCACTTTCTCGCGGTCCGCCGCGCCAAAGCGACCCAGCGCGCCGTGCCACGGATAGCGGCCGATCGCCACCAGCTCGCGCACCGTCATACCTTCGGCCGGCGGCAGCTGCTGCGGCAGATAGGCCACTTTGCGGGCAAAGGCTTTGCTGCCCCAGCTCTCCAGCGGCTGGCCGTCCAGCAGCACATCGCCTGCGGAAGGCGGCTGATGGCGGCCAAGCATTTTCAGTAACGTCGACTTGCCGGAGCCATTATGGCCGATCAGGCCTGTGACTTTTCCGGCCGGGAAGGTGAGCGAGAGCGGATGGAGCAACGTGCGGCCAGGCACACGGAAAGTGACGCGATCCAGCGCGAAGGTGGTTTCTGCGTGCGGAGTCTGTTCCTGCATAGCGATAACCTGATAAAGGGCGCGGCGAACCGCGCCCGTAGGTGGTTAGAAACGGAAGGTGGCGGTGGCGACGACCTGACGTCCGGCCCCCCAGTAGCAGGCGTATTCGCTGTAGCAACTGGAGACATATTCGCGGTCGAACAGGTTGTTGACGTTGACGCCGACCGACGAGCCCGGCAGGCCAAAGCGCGCCAGATCGTATTTCACCGTCGCATCCATCAGCGCATAACCGGCCACACTAAAGGCATCATTTTTCTTACCGGTGCTGGTGTCATTTTTGTAGTAGCTGACCGTTGAACCGATATAGCGCGCCCCGGCCCCAATCGTCAGACCGCTCAGCGCGGTTTCGTGGAAGGTATAATCCGCCCACAGGGAGGCCATGTTACGCGGCACTTCCGCCGGACGTTTGCCGTTGAACACCGTATCGTGAGTGTACTCCGCATCGGTGTAGCTGTAGGCTGCGGTGACGTTAATATTGGCGTTCACCGCCGCCTTCGCCTCCAGCTCAAGGCCGCGGGAGCGGATTTCGCCGGTCTGGATGCTGAACGCCTGGTTAGCCGGATCCGCCGTCAGGTTCTTGTCTTTGGTCAGCTGATAGACCGCCGCGGTGACCACCACCGGCATATCTTTCGGCACATATTTCACGCCGGCTTCATACTGCTTACCGCGCGACGGATCGAACGGCTTACCGCTGCTGCTGGATCCCGATACCGGTTCAAACGATTCGCTGTAGCTGAAGTACGGAGAGATACCGTTATCGAACAGGTAGTTGATGCCGCCGCGCCAGCTGAACTGCTGGTCGTGGTTCTCCGCCAGGCTGTTGGTGGCGCGGGTTAACGTTGAGGTCGTGGCGTAATCGTAACGGCCGCCCAGGGTCATCACCCATTTATCCCACTCCATCTGATCCTGCGCGTACAGGCCAGTCTGCTCCATCCGGTTGAGCACCGCGTACGGGAAGGTGACCTGAATATTCGGGTTGCCGTACTGCGGATTGTTCATGCTGATGGGATCCGCCGTCCCGTAGTCGGCATCCACATCGTTACGCATCCGCGAGTAGTCCACGCCGGTCAGCAGGGTATGGCTAACCGCGCCGGTGGCGAAATCAGACTGCAGCTGAGTATCGACGGTGAAGGTGTTCAGGTGCTCGTCGGAGCGCACATAGGCGCGATTCATGTAGCCCGGCGCGACATAGCCGTTGCCGTACACCGAACGATAGAGCGTATGCACATCGGCATAGCGCAGGTTCTGCCGCACGGTAAAGGTGTCATCGAACTGATGGGAGAAGCTGTAGCCCACCATCTTCTGGCGGCGGGAGATTTTATTATCCGCCTCGCCTTCGTTGAAATCGGTCGGCAGCTTATGCGCCTTACCGTTGGCGTCGTAATACGGCACCACGGTGCCTTCGCGCGGCAGCCAGCCGTAGTAGCCCGCATCCGGATCATTCTGGAAGTTGCTCAGGAAGGTGAAGTCGGTTTTATCGTCCGGACGCCAGCTAAAGGAGGGCGCCACCGCGTAGCGGGTCGATTTCGCCATCTGCTGCTGGGCATCCTGGCTGCGGCCCAGGCCGGTCAGGCGGTAGGACCAGACGCCGGCATCATCAATGGCGTCGCTGAAGTCAAACCCGGTCTGCCACAGATTGTCGGTGCCCATCTTAAACTGCACTTCTTTCAGCGGCTCGGTGGTCGGGCGTTTGCTGACCATGCTGACGATACCGCCCGGGTTGCTGTTGCCGTACAGCACCGAGGTTGGCCCGCGCATCACTTCCACGCGCTCCAGGAAGTAAGGATCCATGGAGACTTCAGAGTAGTTATTCCCCTGCAGCTTCATGCCGTCCAGATACTGGTTGGTGTTGACGGTCGTCGAGGTGGTGAAGCCGCGAATGGTGACCACGTCATAGGTGGTCGAACTGCCGCGGGTGGAGAAGACGCTTGGCGTATAGGAAAGCGCCTCTTTTACCGTCGTCGGCTGACGCATCTCCATCTCCTGGCGCGTCACCACCGACACAGACTGCGGCGTTTTTTCTATCGGGGTATCGGTTTTCGTCGCCGTGGCGGAGCGTTTCGCCGCGATGGTCGGCGCCGGTCCCCAGGCGCTTTCCTGGGCGGCCGGGGCGGCAACGACGGTAATGGTTTCTTCTTGCTTCGGTTGTTCTGCTGCCTGTGCGTAGACAGACATGCCGCTAACCGCCGTGGCTACTACAGCTGCGACTTTACGCAGCGAGTGGTTTGGCTGAGCAGTTTTTGGACGCGCCATGGGTATATCTCTGATGAAAGTGAATGATAACGTAAACGAGAATTATTATTATGACGGGCGATATAATAGGCGAAACGTTGAAGGCAAGGCAAGCGATATGCCTGTCGCTGCGGGTTGAAGGCTGAATTAATAACCAGATAGTTATTATGGAGTTAAAGAGCCGTTAACTTTTTTACAGGCATAAAAAAACCCCTTAATACTTTCGTCTTAAGGGGTCTGGTCTTAGGGCTTAAATCAGTTACTGCCGAACATATCCTTGATCCAGCCCGCGACGCCGTCGCTCTTCTCCTGCTGCTTCGGCGGCTGCTGCTGCTGTTGCTGCTGTTGCTGCTGAGGCTGCTGCTGCCCGGACTGATTGAACGGGTTGTTCGCTTCCTGCTGCTGCAACTGCTGCTGCTGCATCATCTCGCCCTGGCGGCACAGCGCATCCGGCTGCGTCGTCCACACCGGCAGCGAACGCATACCGCCGCTGCAGACGAAGTTGCCGTTGCTGTCCACGCCCATGTCGACCACGTCCTCAGGCGCCGTCAGCACCAGCGGCGTTGGCGTCTGGTTCGCCAGATAACGCTGGTAAATCGACATCGCACCGCTGGCGCCGTACAGTTTGGTTGGCTGGTTATTATCGCGACCCACCCAGGTGATGGTCACCTGGCTACCGTCGATCCCGGCAAACCAGGTATCGACGTTATTGTTGGTGGTCCCGGTTTTCCCCGCCAGATGGAGGCCAGGATACTTCGCGCCCAGCTGACGCCCCGTCCCGCGCTGCACCACCTGCTGCATGGTCCACAGCGTCATGTAGGCCGCCTGGGCAGGCACCGCGCGCTCCGCCTGCGGGTAGCTCTGATACAGCACCGTGCCATCTTCCGCAATCACTGACCGCAGGGCGGAGAGTGGCGCACGGTTGCCGCCGCTGGCGATGGTCTGGAAGGCCTGGGCCACTTGAATTGGCGTCAGGTTCAGCGCGCCAAGCAGCATCGCCGGCACGGCGTTGAGCTGATTCTTCGGCGCCCCCAGTTTGGTCCAGGTATCGACCACCGCCGGCAAGCCCAGCGCCATCCCGAGGTTAACCGTCGGCACGTTCATCGAACGGGTCAGGGCATCCACCAGCATCACCTGGCCGCTGAAGCGACGATCGTCGTTCTGCGGCGACCAGGTCTGGCCGTTGGACAGGCGAATAGTCACTGGCGCATCGGCGATCCACGTATTCAGGCGATACTGGTTCGGCTGGCTCAGCGCGGTCAGATAGGTCGCCGGCTTGGCCAGAGAACCAATCGACCGTCGGGCCTGCATCGCACGGTTGTAGCCGGCGAACTGCGGCTCCGCGCCGCCGACCATCGCCCGCACTTCACCGGTAAAGCGGTCCACCACCACCATGGCGGTTTCCAGATCTGCCAGCTTGCGCTGTTTCTTCAGTACCGGGATCCCTTCGGTGGCCGCTTTTTCCGCGGCATCCTGCGCCACCGAGTCGAAGGTCGTGAAGATCTTCACGCCGGAGAGATCTTTCACTTTATCGCCCAGCTTCGCCTGCAGCTCCTGACGCACCATCTGCATAAACGCCGGCTGTGGTGAAATCACCCCGCCGCGCGGCTGCACGCCCAGCGGTCGCGCGCTCAGCATGTCGTACAGCTCCTGGTCGATGACCTGCTGCTGCTGCAGCAGACGCAGCACCAGATTGCGTCGCTCAAGGGCCAGTTTCGGGTTGCGCCACGGGTTATAGACCGAGGCCCCTTTCACCATCCCCACCAGCAGCGCCTGCTGGTCGAGGCTCAGCTCTTCCACCGGACGGCCAAAGTAGTACAGGCTGGCCAGCGGGAAGCCGCGAATTTCGTTATCGCCGCTCTGACCGAGGTACACCTCGTTCATATACAGCTCAAGGATGCGATCCTTGCTGTAGCGGGCGTCGACGATCAGCGCCATGTACGCTTCGTTGGCTTTACGCCAGTAGGAACGTTCGCTGGAGAGGAACAGGTTTTTCACCAGCTGCTGGGTCAGGGTACTTGCCCCCTGCACCGTCCGGCCTGCCGTCAGGTTCGCCAGCACCGCACGGCCGATGGAATAGAGGCTGATACCATCATGCTCGTAGAAGTGGCGGTCTTCGGTCGCCAGCAGCGTATCCACCAGCAGATCGGGGAAGCCGCTGCGCTTCACGAACAGACGCTGCTCGCCGTTCGGCGACTGCAGCATGGTGATAAGCCGCGGATCGAGGCGGAAGAAACCGAACTGGCGGTTGTTATCCATATTCTCGATGGTTTCCAGATGGTCGCCGTCGAAGGTCAGACGCGCGCGCACCTGCCCTTCTTTACTGTCCGGGAAATCGAACGGACGGCGGATCATCTCGATGCTGTTGGCCTGCACCGTATATTCGCCGGGACGCGTCATCGCGCTGACCTGACGATACTGGGTGGCGTTCAGCAGACGCACCATCTCGTTTTTGCTGATCTGCATGTCCGGCTCAAGGTTCACCATTCGGCCATAGACCGCGGCCGGCAGCTCCCAGACTTTACCGTCAATGCGGCTGCGGATTTTCTGGTCGAGGTAGACGCCATAGGCGGCAATCAGCACCGCGAAGACAATCCCCAGCTTGACCAGCAGCCACAGCCAGCTGCGCTTACGACGAGGCTTACCACCTTTGCCTTTGCCTTTTCTCGGCACCGGTTTCTCATCCTCATAATCATCGTCATCATACTCGTCGTCGTAGTCCTCTTCCCGGACCCGGCGACGGGTGACTTTCTGTTTTGTCGGACGTGAGGGTCTTCCCTTACGTCCGATAGGCTCGCGGTCATCTCCCGCCATGCTTTTTCTCCGCAACGTTCAGGCGCAAAGGCCTGATTCTCAATACTTCCCCTGTTCAGAGGAAGAAGAAATCTCTCAAATTAACGTCCTGGCTGCTTACCCTCGGGACGACAACCTGCTGGCGGGCAGAACGCGCCGCCCACCTTTCAAAGGGTTGGTTTGCTTCGTTTCACATGATACTAACAATAAAAATTCACCATAAAATCATTGTGTTAAACGCATCACTGGCAGAATGAGTCAGAACATAGCACGTAATGTTCAGGGCATACAGGATAGCACTAAAATGCGACATTCTTAACCAGCATTTTACCTCGTACTCACGTAACAAGATGGGAAAGAGTATGTTTTTTAATAACATAAAAAATGACGCTCGCCCTGATGCCAAATGCGGCGGCATCATCTGCCGCAGAAAATATATTTTCCGGCCGCCAATGTTTATTATTGAAAGAAGTAAAGGGGATTAATCGAGTTTCTGCCAATAAAAATGAGAGCCTGTTAACATTTATGCAGAATCATATTTTATGATGACACCAGGGAAATATTTGTTAAACTAGCGGCCAGTGATTCATTATTTTGATTACTCTACTATGCGCATTCCGCTTATATTTCCGCTTTGCGTGGTGGCCGTGCTCTCTGGCTGCCAACAGAAACCCGCCTCAACGCTCAGTCCGGCCATCAGTAGCCAGGCGCAGCTCGAGCAGCTCTCGTCCGTGGCGGCAGGAACGCGCTATCTCAAGAATAAATGTAATCGTAGCGATCTGCCCGCCGATGAAGCTATTTATCGCGCGGCGGTGAATGTCGGCAAAGCGCGCGGCTGGGGAAATATTGACCCGGCAACGTTAAGCCAAAATAGCGACCGGCTTTACCAACAGCTTTTACAGGACAGCACCCCGGAAGCCGCGCAGTGCAGTCAATTTAATCGCCAGCTTGCTCCCTTTATTGCCAGCCTGCGCGGCGACTAAACAAAATATCTTCAACGCGCATTTTATTGCGCGTGCCCCTTATTCGCCTTTCGGCTCCTCGTCAATTTTCCCGCCGGGCCAGTCCTCCAGCGCCGCGAGGGTAAAGGTTGTGCCGTTGAAGCTAAAGATCGTCACATCCTGCTGGATCTGCTCCACCACCAGATTGGGCAGCGGGGAGTCGCCCTCCGTCCACGCTTTGCCATTTAACACAATGCTGCGCTTTTCCGCTAACGAGGCGTAGACATGCGCGCTATAGCGCAGAGGCGGCAGCGTATCGCTGTCCACCACCGGCGCGGCGGGCGCGCTGGGTTTTGTCGCCGGCGGCGGCGTCTTTGGCGTGGCCTCTCTGGCAGTGGTTAACGGCAGAAGCGCCGCATGCGCCACCGGCAAGGGCAGCGTTTGCGGCGGTGCCGGATGACGCCACTGCTCTCCGCCAAACCAGCCGAGCGCGAATAATAATCCGGCGTACAGCGGGATAATCCAGCCTGGGATCTGCACCATCCGGCCGCGGATCACCGGCGCGTCCGCCTGCGCGGAAGGCGGCTGATGCGCCACCAGCGGGGGGATCCCTCTTTCACTGTCATCACGAACAATCACCACGTTCTCCTGTTCCCTCACGATAACGAGAAGGCGCCCTTACGGGCGCCCCAAACGGCTGACAAAGCGCAATCTTCAGGGATTGCCCGGCGGCGCTGCGCTTGCGCGGGCCTACAGCTAACTGCATAACGGTTTGATATTGCAGTCCTTCACAGGCCGGGTAAGGCGAAAGCCGCCACCCGGCAGAAAGGCGGCACAATATCAAACCAGGTTTGTCATCAGCCAGAGGCGCCCTTACGGGCGCCCCACGTCACGTTATTTACTGCTCACCGGCAGGCCGGCGCCCTGCGATTCGCCCTGCGGCAATTCGAGAACAGCAACCGACCAGGCCGGCAGCGTGACCGAGCCGTCAGCGGCAATCTGCACGCCGCTGGCCAGCGAACGGTCGCCCGCCGCCTGCTGGATGGCGCTCAGCTGGAGCGATGTGCCGGCGAAATCCTGCAGCGTCCGGCTTTCCGGGGCGGCGTTAATCGCCACCACGATGCCGTCGACGCGGCTGTCCAGACTGGCGCCAGCCTGCATCCCGTCATCGATGGTCATCACCAGCAGACCGGTCTGCTGATCGGCGCCGGTATTGCGGAAGTCCACACGCTGCATCACCGTCGCGCCGTCGCCGAGGGTAAACAGCGGAGATGACTTACGCAGCGCGGTCAGCTCCTGATAAAACGCGGTCATCTGCTTGAGCTCGGCTTCACCCGGGGTGGCCACCCAGTCCTTCACGCGGGCGATGATGTCATAGTTGCTGCCATCATCGCTGCTGCGCGGCATACCGACGTTGTAGTTGTTGTCCTGCAGGGAGTAATCCACGCGGTTAAACCAGTCGCCGGAATCATACGAGTCGCGGGTAAAGGATTTGGAGCGCAGCAGCTCCGAGCCCTGCTGGTCAAAGGCGATCCCCTGGCCGAGCATGACCGTGGCCAGCGACACCGCCTGCATCCGGACGCGGGTGTCGAGATCCGCCTCCTGAGCGGCTTTGTAGCTGATCATGTCCCACAGCGTCTGGTTGTCGTGTTTTGACACATAGTTCACGACTTCCGTCGGATCAGCCGCGTAGCCGCCAGGCGCGCCGTTATAATCAATCTCGCTGCCTCTCTTCACCGCGCCGTCTTTGTCGATCAGCACGAAGTCCGCAAGGTTACCGGCCATGCCGAGACGGGTCAGATCGGCGAGGTGGCGCGCCTGATCGTCGGTCAGGGTGGTCAGCTCATTCGGCAGAACGCCGGCCCCGCTGCCCACGCCCTGGTTCTGGCGCAATGCATCGCCGGAGTCGAACGGTCCGCCGCCGCGCACGGCGTCGCGCAGACGATCGGAGAACGTGCCGATCCCGGTGCCTTTGAGATTGATTTGCGAGGCAATTTCAAAGCGATCGCTCTGGTTGGAATCCCAGCCTTCGCCAAAGAAGTAGATATCCGGGTTCAGCGCTTTAATGCGTTCCCAGGCCGAGAGGATCTGCGCTTTCGGGTGGTAGCCCATCAGGTCGAAGCGGAAGCCATCGATCTTATAATCGGTGGTCCATACCGCCAGTGAATCGGCGATAAGCTTGGCGAACATCCGGTGCTCTGGCGCCGAGTCGGAGCAACAGGTGGCCGATTCCACGCTGCCGGTGGTTTCGTTCAGACGCTGATAGTACCAGGGGACGATCTTATCCAGCACCGAGGTGCGGTCGGTCGGGCCGGCGGCGTTGGTGTGGTTGTACACCACGTCCATAATGACGTTCATTCCCAGATCCTGCTTGATCGCCTGAATCATGGTGCGGAACTCTTTAATGCGCGCCGTGCCTTCCGGGTCGGTGGCGTAGGATCCTTCCGGTACTGTGTAGTGGAACGGATCGTAGCCCCAGTTATAGGAGTCGGTCTGCGCCACCAGCGTATTCAACGCCTGCACCTGCGGGTTATCCTTACTGTCGTTCTGCTTCAGCTGAGTCAGCACCTCTTCAACCGTCGAACCGCTGTCGCAATAGCCCGCGAACTCGCTGCTCTTCACCGCGCTGTTGACCTCGCACAGGCGACTGAACGGCTGCTGAATATCGGCGACTTTGTCGCTGAACTCATTGACCGTCGCCAGATCGAAGACCGGCAGCAGCTCAATATGGGTCACGCCCGAGGCCGACAGCTGCTTCAGATGCTGGACCATATTGCTCTCCTGGGCGGTGAGCGCCAGATACTTACCGCGCAGCTCCGCAGGAACGGTTTGATCCCAGGCGGAGAGATCGCGAATATGCGATTCGTGGATCGTCATCTTCGCCAGGTCAGCTTTGGTTTTCTGCGCGTGCGGCATCGTCAGCCCGTCCCAGCCTTCCGGCTTCAGCGCGCTGTCGTTCAGATCGACCACCTGGCTGTACTCCGAGTTGGTCGACAAACTGTGGGCGTAGGGATCGGTCACTTCGTACTGCTCGACTTTGCGCGACTGCGGGTGGTAGACCGTCATCGCGTAGCGGTAGAACGCGCCTTTCAGGTCGCTCCCTCCCTGCCAGGACCAGGCGCCGGAGGCGCTGTCGCGGGTCATCGGGTGACTGGCAACCACTTTCTTGTCCGCACTGTAGAGCACCAGCTCGACCTGCTGCGCCGTGGGCGCCCAGACGCGGAAGGTCACGCCGCTATCGGTTAGCTGGGCGCCATAGCTCAGCGCCTCGGCGGCGGCGGCATAGGTATCATCCAGCACGCCGGCGGTCTGCACCTGGGTGGCGGAGCTCAGTATCCCGTCGCTTTCGGCGGATATCGCCACCGTCTCGCCCTGCAGCAATTCCTCGACGTTGACGTCATCCGGCAGCTTAAAGGCAGGATAGCTGGCGAGATGCGGGAAGCGCATGCTCACCTGCTGGCTGACGGTGGTCGGGGTCAGCTTGACATACTTATCGGTAAATTCGCCGTTACTGTCGGCGGCCACCTTACTGCTGTGGCTGTAATAGAGACGCACAATGGGTTTATTTTCCCCGCCCGGCCACAGCAGAGTGGTCTTATCGACCCAGTGCGCATCGGCCAGCGCCACGCCAAAGGCGGCGCGGAAGGCGTCGGCGCGGGAGTCATAGACCGCGCTGTTGCCGGCGATGACCGATACCGTCCGATCGGTGAAATCACTGAAAGAGACGCGCAGGTCGCTGTCGATAAGCTTATTGGTGCCATCGCGGACGATCACGTTGATACACCCGCTCTCTTTAGTCAGCGGGATCACCCAGTAAGGGCCATATTTGTCGCTGCCGGTCGGCGTGGTGCTGACATCATTCCAGTCCGCCACCGGCGCGCTCAGCGCATCACAGGTTTCGTTATTCCACAGATAGAGGTTTTTGCTGGCATAGTCGGCCGGCGCGCTGCTGGTGATGCCGGCGATATCGACGAGGTGAATGACAGCCTGGTTGGCAGAGGCTTGTACCGCTTCGCCAGGGACGGCAACGTCCGGTAAACGGACGACGACATCCTGCGGGTCGGGCGTGCCAGGATTACCGGGTTCGCCAGGTGAGCCAGAGGAAGAGGAGGAAGAGCTGTTATCACAGCCACTCAATAATACTAACGATCCAAGAAATAGGGCATGACAGGTATATCTGAGCATTCGATAGTCCCTAATATGCTTATTAAATTATAAAAGGTAAGAAAGGATGAATATCTTTACAGCGCGCTAATTAGATATTTTTGCTTTCTCAGGCGCAATCATCCCCCACAAATGAGAGGGGGGCGTAGGAAGCCGGGGGAGTAAATGAATAAAGGGAATGACGACCGCAAACCGCAAACTGATTATGATTCGCCACGCTTATCGCCATTCTCCGGCAATAATTCATTCAAAAGCCAATAATCACCTACCTGTTTCGGTAGGGTATTACGCCAGCGTGCAGAAAAATAAATTAGCAAAGGGATTAAAATGCCAATTTCTGTGATGGGGTTAACAAATATAAATAAAGGGATAATTAAATTATTACCCCGAATTGTGACGCTCATCATATTAATAACCGCCATTCCGCAGCTGGCGAAATTAACCTGGCGAGTGGTATTCCCTGTCAGTTCTGAGGATATTTCCGCCCTGCCGTTAACCGCGCCTCCGGCAGCGGAACCGGAATTAAAAAACGTGCGGCCCGCGTTTACCCTGTTTGGCCTGGCGACGAAAAATCCCCCCGCGCCAGCGGAGGCCACTAGCCTCGATCAGGTGCCGGTTTCCAGCCTGAAGCTACGCCTGGCCGGGCTGCTCGCCAGCAGCAACCCGGCGCGTTCCATCGCGATTATTGAAAAAGGAAATCAGCAGGTTAGCCTTAGCGTCGGCGATACCACCCCGGGATACGATGCACAGATCGCTGCCATCCTGCCAGACCGGATCATCGTCAACTATCAGGGGCGCCAGGAGGCCATTTTATTATTTAACGATACCCGCGCGTCGTCGTCATCGCCCGCCGCCGCGCCCCGTCCGCCCCTTATGAAGCGACTCCGTGAGCAGCCGCAAAATATCCTCACTTATTTAACGATTTCGCCGGTACTCAGCGGCGACAAACTGCAGGGCTACCGACTTAACCCTGGCAAAGACGCCTCGCTGTTTCGCCAGGCCGGCCTGCAGGCAAATGATTTGGCGATCGCCTTAAATGGCATCGATTTACGCGATCAGGAACAAGCGCAACAGGCGCTGCAGAATCTGGCCGATATGACCGAAATAACGCTAACCGTTGAGCGGGAAGGCCAACGACACGATATTGCTTTCTCCCTGGGGGATGAATAATTGCCAACCATGAAACGCCTGCGAAAAATGCTTCCTGCGCTGCTGATATTAACCCCGCTGCTATTTTCTCCGGCCGCCGCGGAGGAATTTTCCGCCAGTTTTAAAGGCACCGATATCCAGGAATTTATCAATACCGTCAGCAAAAACCTGAATAAAACGGTGATTATCGATCCCAGCGTACGCGGCACTATCACCGTGCGCAGTTACGATATGCTCAATGAAGAGCAATATTATCAATTCTTCCTCAGCGTGCTGGATGTATATGGCTTCGCCGTGATTAATATGAATAACGGCGTGCTGAAGGTGGTCCGCGCCAAAGATGCCAAGACCTCGGCCGTTCCGGTCGCCAGCGAGGCCGCGCCGGGCGAAGGCGATGAGGTCGTAACCCGGGTGGTGCCCCTGACCAACGTCGCCGCTCGCGATCTCGCGCCGCTGCTCCGCCAGCTGAACGATAACGCTGGCGCCGGCAGCGTGGTCCATTATGAACCTTCCAACGTCCTGCTGATGACCGGCCGCGCGGCGGTGATCAAACGCCTGCTGACCATTGTCGAACGCGTCGACAACGCCGGGGATCGCAGCGTGGTGACCGTGCCTCTCTCCTGGGCCTCCGCCGCGGAGGTGGTCAAACTGGTTACCGAACTCAATAAAGACACCAGCAAGTCGGCGCTGCCGGGATCGATGGTGGCGAACGTGGTGGCCGATGAGCGCACCAACTCGGTGCTGGTGAGCGGCGAGCCAAACTCGCGCCAGCGCATTATCGCCATGATCAAACAGCTCGACCGCCAGCAGGCGGTGCAGGGCAACACCAAAGTGATCTACTTGAAGTACGCCAAAGCCGCCGATCTGGTGGAGGTCCTGACCGGGATCAGCAGCTCGCTGCAGAACGATAAGCAAAGCGCCAAGCCGGTGGCCGCGATCGATAAAAATATTATTATCAAAGCCCACGGCCAGACCAACGCCCTGATCGTCACCGTGGCGCCGGACGTGATGAACGATCTGGAGCGGGTGATCGCCCAGCTGGATATCCGCCGCCCGCAGGTGCTGGTGGAGGCGATTATCGCCGAAGTGCAGGATGCCGACGGACTCAACCTCGGTATCCAGTGGGCCAATAAAAACGCCGGCATGACCCAGTTTACCAACAGCGGATTGCCGATCTCCACCGCGATCGCCGGCGCCAACCAGTACAACAAAGACGGTACCATCAGCAGCTCGCTGGCCAGCGCCCTCGGCTCGTTTAACGGTATCGCCGCCGGCTTCTACCAGGGGAACTGGGCGATGCTGCTCACCGCCCTCTCCAGCAGTACCAAGAACGATATTCTGGCCACCCCCAGCATCGTCACCCTCGACAATATGCAAGCCACCTTCAACGTCGGCCAGGAAGTCCCGGTGTTAACCGGCTCGCAAACCACCTCCGGCGACAACATCTTCAATACCGTCGAGCGCAAAACCGTGGGCATTAAGCTGAAGGTGAAACCGCAGATTAACGAAGGCGATGCCGTGCTGCTGGAGATTGAGCAGGAAGTATCGAGCGTCGCCGATTCGGCCTCCAGCACCAGCAGCGATCTCGGGGCGACCTTTAATACCCGGACGGTGAATAACGCCGTGCTGGTGGGCAGCGGCGAAACGGTGGTGGTTGGCGGGCTGCTGGATAAAAGCGTCACCGATAGCGCCGACAAAGTGCCGCTGCTCGGCGACATCCCGGTGATCGGCGCGCTGTTCCGCTCCGACAGCAAGAAAGTGTCGAAACGCAACCTGATGCTGTTTATCCGCCCGACCATTATTCGCGACCGCGATGAGTACCGCCGGGCCTCCTCCGGCCAGTACACCGCCTTCAACGATGCGCAAACCAAACAGCGGGGCAAAGAGAGCAGCGAAGCATCGCTCAGCAACGATCTGCTGCACATCTATCCGCAGCAGGAGACCCAGGCCTTCCGCCAGGTTAGCGCCGCCATTGACGCCTTTAACCTCGGAGGCCGCCCATGACGCCAGCCGCCGAACGCCGTCCGCTGTTGCCCTTCGCGTGGGCCCGCGCGCACCATCTGGTGCTGCTCAGCGACGGCGAACGCTGCGAAGCGCTGTGCCGCGCTGATACCGCCGCCCGGGCGCTGCTGGAAGCGCGCCGCCTGGCGGACGGGCCGATGAGCGTCAGCCGTCTGGCGCCGGAAGCGTTCGAGAAAGTGCTGGTGCTCAGCTATCAGCGCGACTCGGCGGAAGCGCACCGGATGATGGCCGACATCGGCAATGAGCTTGACCTCTATACCCTCGCCGAAGAGCTGCCGGATACCGACGATCTGCTCGACAGCGAAGACGATGCGCCGATTATCCGTCTGATCAACGCCATGCTCACCGAGGCCATCAAAGAGAAAGCCTCCGATATCCATATCGAAACCTATGAGCGCCATTTGCAAATTCGCTTTCGCGTCGACGGCATGCTGCGGGAAATTCTGCGCCCGCAGCGGCGGCTGGCCGCGCTGCTCATTTCGCGCATCAAGGTGATGGCGAGCCTGGACATTGCCGAAAAACGGGTGCCCCAGGATGGCCGCATGGCGCTGCGTATCGGCGGGCGGGCGATAGACGTGCGCGTCTCCACCCTGCCCTCCAGCCACGGCGAACGCGTGGTGCTGCGCCTGCTGGACAAAAACAGCGTCAACCTGGATCTGCAGACGCTGGGCATGCCCCCCGCCCTGCTTGACCAGGTCGACGCGCTGATCGCCCGGCCACACGGCATCATTCTGGTCACCGGGCCGACCGGATCCGGGAAAAGCACAACGCTCTACGCCGCCCTTAGCCGCCTCGACGCCCGGGAGCGCAACATCATGACCATTGAAGATCCGGTGGAGTATGAGCTGGAAGGTATCGGCCAGACCCAGGTCAACGCCAAAGTCGAGATGACCTTCGCCCGCGGCCTGCGCGCCATACTGCGCCAGGATCCGGACGTGGTGCTGGTGGGCGAAATCCGCGATGGCGAAACCGCCCAGATCGCCGTCCAGGCGTCGCTGACCGGCCACCTGGTGCTGTCGACGCTGCACACCAACAGCGCGCTGGGGGCCGTTTCCCGCCTGCAGGATATGGGGGTGGAGCCCTTTTTACTCTCTACTTCGCTGCTGGCGGTGATGTCGCAGCGGCTGGTGCGTCGGCTGTGCCCGCACTGTCGTCAGCCCTGGCAGGCGGATGCTGACGCCGCCCGGCAGATGGCGGTCCCGGCCGGTACGCCGCTGTGGCAGCCAAAAGGCTGCGCCCGGTGTAATTTCACCGGCTATCGCGGACGCACCGGCATTCACGAGCTGCTGCTCATTGACGACCGCGTCCGCGCCGCCATCCACCGCGGCGAAAATGAGATCACCCTGATCCAGCAGCTGGGGCCAGCCTGGCAGACCCTGCGCCATGCCGGGCGCGATAAAGCGCTGGCGGGGATCACCAGCTGGGAGGAGGTGATGCGGGTCACCGAACAGCAAACGGCGGACAGCGTCTGAGATGGCCCTCTTTCGCTATCAGGCGCTGGACGCGCAGGGCAAAACCCGCCGCGGCGTTCAACAGGCCGACTCCGCCCGCCACGCCCGCCAGCTGCTGCGGGACAAGGGCTGGCTGGCGCTGGAAGTGGCCGCCGCCGACCCGGCGAGCCGGCTGTGGCGCGGCGGGCTGATCGCCCGGCGCACCAGCGCCGGTGATTTAGCCCTGCTCACTCGCCAGCTGGCCACCCTGGTCGCCGCCGGCATTCCGCTGGAAAAAGCGCTCGATGCCGTCGCCCAGCAGTGCGAAAAGGCGTCGCTGAGAACGTTAATGGCCGGGGTGCGCAGCAAAGTGCTTGAAGGCCATTCGCTGGCGGAGGCGATGCGCGCCTATCCCGCCTGTTTCGATGGCCTGTTCTGCGCCATGGTGGCGGCCGGCGAAACCTCCGGCCATCTCGACGGCGTGCTGAACCGGCTGGCGGACTATACCGAGCAGCGCCAGCAGCTTCGCGCCCGCCTGCTACAGGCGATGATCTACCCCATCGTGCTGACGCTGGTCGCCATCAGCGTGATCGCCATTCTGCTCTCCACCGTGGTGCCGAAAGTCGTCGAGCAGTTTGTCCATCTAAAACAGGCCCTGCCCTTCTCTACCCGGCTGCTGATGAGCCTGAGCGACATTGTGCGCAGCGCGGGCCCCTGGCTGGTGCTGCTGTCATTCCTGGCGCTGCTGGGGCTGCGCTATCTGCTGCGCCAGCCCGCCCGGCGGCTCGCCTGGGACCGGGCGCTGCTGCGTCTGCCGGTCATCGGCCGCGTGACGCGCAGCGTCAACAGCGCGCGCTACGCCCGCACCTTAAGCATTCTCAACGCCAGCGCGGTACCGCTGCTGCTGTCGATGCGCATCAGCGCCGGCGTCCTCAGCAATGCCTGGGCGCGCAGCCAGCTGGAGACCGCCAGCGAATCGGTGCGCGAGGGCGTCAGCCTGCATCGCGCGCTGGAGGCCACGGCGCTGTTTCCGCCGATGATGCGCTACATGATCGCCAGCGGCGAGCAGAGCGGTGAGCTGACCGCCATGCTGGAGCGCGCGGCGGAGAACCAGGACCGGGAGCTGAGCGCGCAGATCCAGATGTCCCTCAGCCTGTTTGAACCCCTGCTGGTGGTCACCATGGCCGGCATGGTGCTGTTTATCGTGCTGGCCATCCTGCAGCCGATCCTGCAACTGAATACCCTTATGAGTATGTGACTGTATTAATGGAGAAAACTATGCAACGGCAACGCGGCTTCACGTTACTGGAAATTATGGTGGTGATCGTCATTCTCGGCATCCTCGCCAGCCTGGTGGTACCTAACCTGATGGGCAACAAGGAGAAAGCGGACCGCCAGAAGGTGGTCAGCGATCTGGTGGCGCTCGAGGGGGCGCTGGACATGTATAAGCTGGACAACAGCCGCTACCCGAATACCGAACAGGGACTGCAGGCGCTGGTAACCGCCCCGGCCGCCGAGCCGCATGCCCGCAACTACCCGGAAGGGGGCTATATCCGCCGCCTGCCGCAGGACCCGTGGGGAAATGAGTATCAGCTGTTAAGCCCCGGTCAGCATGGCGCCATCGACGTCTTCAGCGTCGGCCCGGACGGGATGCCCGACACCAATGACGACATCGGCAACTGGACCCTCGGGAAGAAATAGTGTCTCAGCGCGGTTTCACCCTCCTGGAAATGATGCTGGTCCTGCTGCTGATCGGCATCAGCGCCAGCATGGTGCTGCTGGCGTTTCCCTCCGCCCGCACCCAGGAGGCCACGCAGATCCTGGCGCGCTTTCAGGCGCAGCTGGACTTTGTCCGCGAGCGCGGGCAGCAAACCGGCCAGCTCTTCGGGATCGTCATCCACCCTGACCGCTGGCAGTTTATGCGTCTGCAGCCTGCAGATGAAGGCGCCCCGGCGGCGGCTGACGACCGCTGGGGCAACGCGCAGTGGCTGCCGCTGCAGGCCGGGCGCGCCACCACGGCGGAAACCCTCCCGCAGGCCAGGCTGACGCTGCGCTTTCCCGACGGCCAGGCGTGGACGCCGGGCGAGCAGCCCGACGTGATCATCTTCCCCGGCGGCGAAGTCACGCCGTTTCAGCTGCGGATTGACGCCGCGACGGGCATCAACATCGACGCCCAGGGCGACAGTCAGCCGCTGGCGGCGCGGGAGCAGCCATGAAACGCGAGAGCGGAATGACGCTTATCGAAGTGATGGTCGGGCTGGTGATTTTCGCCCTCGCCGGCCTGGCGGTGATGCAGTCCACCCTGCAGCAGACGCGCCAGCTTGGGCGTATGGAAGAGAAAATCCTCGCCAGCTGGCTGGCGGATAATCAGCTGGTGCAGCTGCGGCTGGAGAAACGCTGGCCCGCCCTCAGCTGGTCCGAAACCACCGTGGAGGCCGCCGGGACGCGCTGGTTCGTCCGCTGGCAGGGGGTGGAAACCGCGCTGCCGCAGCTGCGGGCGCTGGACGTGGAGGTCCGGCGGCAAAAAAGCGATCCCGCGCCGCTGGCGACGCTTCGCACCTGGGTGACGTCGCCATGATAACGAAAATGCGCGGTTTCACCCTGATTGAAACGCTGCTGGCGCTGGCTATCCTCGCCGTCCTCAGCGCCGCCGCCGTGATGGTGCTGCAGAACGTCATCCGCGCCGATGGCCTGACCCGCGAGAAGAGCCAGCAGATCGCCGCCCTCCAGCGCGCCTTTCGCCAGATCGCCGATGATGTCACGCACATCATTCCCCGTCGCGCCAGAAACAGCGACACGCTTTTCTTCGCCGGACGTTTCCAGTTGCAGAGCGACGACTGGGGGCTGGCCTTCAGCCGCAGCGGCTGGCCGAATCCGCTGGGGATCCTCCCGCGCTCGGAGATCCAGAACGTCAGCTACCGCCTGCGCCAGCAGCAGCTTGAACGGCTCAGCTTCGATCAACAGGATCCGCTGACCGGCAGCCAGCCGACGGTCCGGGTGCTGCTGCGCGAGGTGACGGCGTTTCGCCTGCGGTTTTATGCCGACGGGCGCTGGCAGGAGACCTGGGACCGCTCGCAGTCGCTGCCGCAGGGGCTGGAGATCACCCTGACGCTGGCGAACAGCGGGGAGATAACCCGCCTGTTTTTACTCACCCCGGGAGGCGGCCAGTGAAAAATCGGCAACGCGGCGTCGCGCTCCTGATGGTGCTGTTCATCCTCGCCCTGATGATGATCCTCGCCAGCGCCATGACCGAACGCACCTCGGTCATGTATCAACACACCGCCGTGACCCTCGATAATCTGCAGGCCAGATGGTACGCCCTGGCGGCGGAAAACATGGCCGCCGCGCTACTGCAACGCGACGCGCTGGACTCGCCCAGTCAAACGAACCTGGCGCAAACCTGGGCGCAGGGGGGGCGCCGCTTTACCCTCGACGATGGCGAAATCCTCGCCACGATCCGCGACGGGCACGCCTGCTTTAATCTCAATGCCATCAACCATCGCGCGGATGAGACCAGCGGCGGTACGCCCTACCCGAGCGACGTCTTCGCCCGGCTGCTGGCGCTGCTCGGCGAGTCGCCGCTGCGCGCCAGCCAGATAGCCGCCGCCCTCGGCGACTGGACGGACAGCGACGGCCAGCCGCGGCTGAACGGCGCGGAAGACGAGGTCTATATGGCGCAAACCCCGGGCTATCTCGCCGCCAACCAGCCGATGCAGGATGTCAGCGAGCTGCGCCTGCTGGCCGGAATGGACGCCGCGCTCTATCAGCGCCTGCTCCCCTTCGTCTGCGTCCAGCCGGATGATGCGCTGCAGGTCAATGTCAACACCCTGCGCCCCTCCCAGGCCGCCCTGCTGGCGGCCCTCTTTCCCGGCGATCTGACGCTGCAGGAGGCGCAACAGCTGCTGCACAACCGCCCGCGAACCGGGTGGAGCAGCGTCGCCGCCTTTCTCGCACAGCCGACGCTGCAGAAAACCGATACCACGCTCGCCCGTCCCTGGCTGACGGTGCACAGCACACGCTTTATCGCCGCCTTCACCGTGGTGACCGGCAACCTTCGCTTTCAGCTGCACAGCGTCCTGCAACAGGAGGGGCGCGCCTTTACCGTCGTCCAGCGGCGATACGGACTTTCTATGGTGGTTGATGAATAAGTTTAACGCTTACCCCCAGGCCATGCTGATCGTGCGCTTCGCCCCCGGGCAGGCGCCGCTGCACTGGCAACTCTTCGCCCCCGGCGAGCCGCACCACGAAGCCAGCGGCCGGTGGCCGGCTGACGACGCCAGCCCTTTCCCGACACTGGCGGCGCATTACCCGGCCTGGGTGCTGATCCCGGCCAGCGACTGCGCGTTTCACACCCTCACCCTGCCGGCGGGCCTGCGTAAACCGCCGCTGCAGGTGGCCCCCTTCCTGCTGGAAGAGCAGCTGGCCGACGAGGTGGAAGCCACCCATTTTGCCCTGCTCCACCGCCAGCAGGCCCAGTGCGTGATCGTCGCCGTGCAGCGGCAAAAAATGCGCGACTGGCTGGCGCGCTGCGAGTCGCTCTCGCTACGGCCCCTGGCGTTGACGCCCGATGTGCTGGCCCTGCCCTGGCAACCGCCGGCGTGGAGCGCGGTGCAGGCGGACGACCAGTGGCTGATCCGCCACCAGCCATGGGCCGGCATGGCGGCGGAACCCCCCTGGCTGGCGGAGCTGCTGCAGGGCGAGGCGGAAGCGCACGTCATCGACAGCTATTCGCCGCCACCCGCGGCGCCGGGAGAGTGGCGCGCGCAGCCTGCGCAGACGCTGCTCTCCCTCGCCGCAAGTCATCCGGCGGCGCAGAAGCTCAGTCTGCTGCAGGGGGAGTTCGCCGTCCGCCGTCGGCGGCCTGATCAGACGAGCTGGCGTCCGGCGCGGTATGCCGCGCTGGCCCTGGCGCTGCTGGTGGCGGTTAACAGCGTGCTGGATCATCGCGATCTGGCGCGTCAGGCCGAGGCCGCCCGGCAGGCCAGCCGGGCCTACTATCATCGCTGGTTTCCAACGGAGAAAAAGGTGATTAACCCGCGACTGCAGATGCAGCAGCATCTGCAAACCCTTGCCCGTCAGGCGCAGCATGCCCCCCTCGTCGACCGCCTCAGCGCGTTGCAAAACATCATCAGCGAAACGCCGGGGATCCGCCTGCGGGCGCTGAGCTGGGATGCCGCAGGCAACCGTCTGCAGCTGGATATCGCCGCGGCCTCTTCCCGGGCGCTGGAGCAGTTTACCCAGCGAGCGCAGCCGCGGTTTCGCGTCCGGCCAGGCGACATGACCACCAGGCCGGATGGCATTGAGGGACAGCTGACGCTGGAGGAAAACGATGGCTAATCTGCTCATCTGGTGTCGGCAGCGCACGCTGTCGGAGCAGCGCCTGCTGCTCGGCCTGGCGGGATTGCTGACAGCCTGCGCCCTCTGGTACGGGCTGTGGCAGCCCTGGCGGGCCCGCGAGGCGCAGTGGCGGCAAACCCTGGTGAAAGAGCAGGCCAGCCTGCGCTGGATGACGCAGCAGGGTCCGCGCCTGCAGCAGCTCAGCCAGCAGCCCGCGCCGGCGGCAAAAGAGGCGCTCACCGCGCTGGTGATGCGCGAGGCGGCGAGCCACGGGCTGGAAGTCGTTCGTCTGCAGCCGCAGGGGAAACGTCTGCAGGTCACCCTTCAGCCCTGCGCCTTCCAGGCGCTAATGGACTGGCTGGACGCCCCGGCGATGCGCGGCGTCAACGTGGTCTCGCTGTCCGTAACCGGGCAGCCGTCGCGGCCGGGCTGGGTCACGGTCAACCATCTGCTGCTGGAGCGCGACGATGAAAGCTAACGGGCTCTCAGGTGGGCTACTGCTGGCGCTCTATCTGCTGTGGTTGACCGCCACCGCCCCGGCGCGTCTGTTAGTCCCGATGCTGCCGCCCGAGGTACAGGTGGCCAACCTTAGCGGCAGCATCTGGCGCGGCGCGGCGCAGTCGGTCTCCTGGCGCGGCGTGCGGCTTGAGCGGCTGACGTGGTCGCTCACCCTGGCTGGCTGGCAGATCGCGCTCAGCGATCCCCGCGGCGTGGAGGGTCAGGCCCGGCTGTGGGGCATCCGCGATCTGCGTCTGCAGGAGGGGCGGCTCACCGCCCCCGCCAGCCTGCTTGGACGCTGGCTAACGCCGACTATGCCCGTCAGCGCCGAGGGAGAGGTCACGTTCAGCCTGGCCGAAGCGCACTTCAGCGAGGGGCGCTGCCGGCAAATCACCGCCGGACGCGCGCAGTGGCGTCAGGCCCGGCTGCACTCTCCGGTCGGTAGCCTGGAGCTGGCCCAGGTCAGTGGCGCCTTAAGCTGTACGGCGAACGGCGCCGTGGCGCTGGCCATCCGCCAGGATTCTCATCAGTTGAGCCTCAGCGGCCAGGGAACCCTGTCGCCCGATGGCCGCTATCTGTTTCGCGGTACGCTACAGCCCCGTCAGGGGATGCCGCCCCTGCTGGCGCTGCTGGTCACCCGCCCGATGGCGAAAAACGCCCCGGGCCCGACGCCGTGGCAGCTGCAGGGAAAATGGTGATTAAAGGAGCAAAAATGACGACATTAGCCGCATTATCGCTGCATTTTCCCCTTGTCTGGTATGGTTTCCTGCTGCTGTTCGGCCTGGCGCTGGGCAGCTTTTACAACGTGGTGATCTACCGTCTGCCGCGCATGCTGACCCAAACCGCGGACGACGAGCCGATAACCCTCAGCACGCCGGGCTCATCCTGCCCGCAGTGTCGCCAGCCGATAGCCTGGCGGGACAATATCCCGCTGCTCAGCTTCCTCTGGCTAGGCCGTCGCGCCCGCTGCTGTCAGGCGCGCATCTCGTGGAGCTATCCGCTGACCGAGCTGGCTACCGGCCTGCTGTTTATCCTCGCCGGGGCGCTGCTCGCGCCGGGCCTGGCGCTGGCGGGCGGCCTGGTGCTGCTCTCCTTCCTGCTGATACTGGCGCGGATTGACGCCCGGACCCAGCTGCTGCCCGATCGCCTGACCCTGCCCCTGCTGTGGGCCGGACTGCTGTTTAATCTTAACGAGGTGTACATTGCGCTGCCGGACGCGGTCGCTGGGGCGATGGCCGGTTATCTGGCGCTGTGGTCGGTCTACTGGCTGTTCCGCCTGCTGACCGGCAAAGAGGCCCTGGGCTATGGCGATTTTAAGCTGCTGGCGGCGCTGGGCGCCTGGTGCGGCTGGCAGGCTCTGCCGCAGGTGCTGTTGCTCGCCTCGGCCAGCGGGCTGGCGTGGACCCTGCTGCAACGCCTGTGGACCCGGCAGTCGCTGCAGCAGCCGCTGGCCTTCGGCCCCTGGCTGGCGCTGGCGGGAGGGGGCGTTTTTCTCTGGCAGCAGATGGTCTAGCGTGAGTGGTTCGCCTGGCCGGGCAGAATGCCGCCCGGCGCCTGGGGCTACGAATATTTTTTGCTGCGCCGGGTCGGGGCGGCGTTGGCCGGATCGTCCGGCCAGACGTGTTTCGGATAACGTCCCTTCATCTCTTTTTGCACCTCGCGGTAGCTTCCCTGCCAGAAGGCGCTGAGATCGCGAGTGATCTGCAGAGGACGCTGGGCGGGCGACAGCAGCTCCAGCACCAGCGGCACCCGCCCCTCGGCGATAACCGGCGTCGTGGCCTCGCCGAACATCTCCTGCATACGCACCGCCAGCGCCGGCGGGTTCTCCGCATGGTATCGGATCGCCAGACGGCTGCCGGTCGGCACGGTATAGTGCGTCGGCAGCTCGCGATCCAGCTTCTGGCGCAGCGGCCACGGCAGCCAGTCCTGTAGCGCCTGACGCAGATCCAACGCCTTCAGCGCCCGCAGCGAGTGAACGCCGTTCATCTGCGGCAGCAGCCATGCCTCCAGCGAGGCCAGCAGCGAAGCGTCATCCACCGTGGGCCATGCCTCTTCCGGCAGCCACTGCGCCGCACACTGCAGCCGCAGTCGCAGCTGCTCGGCCTCTGGCGTCCAGTTGAGCACCGCAAGGCCTTTCTCACGAATACCGTTGAGCATCGCCTGATGCAGCTCCGCCTCAGATGGCTTCGCCAGCGGCTGGGTCTTGATCACCAATTGGCCCGTCACGGTCCGCCGCCAGGCTTTCAGCGTCCCCTGCGCTTCATCCCACTCCACCGTGTCGGAACGCTGCGCCAGCTCGGGACGGGCGGCGATCAGCTCGCCGATATCCACCGGCAGAGCCAGCAGCATGCGGGCATCCGGCGAGGCGCTGCCCTGCAGCAGCAGCGGGGCGATCAGCCACTCATGGCGGCCCAGCGCGTCGTCGGCGTCAAGCATCGCGCCCATGCCGTTCGCCAGCTGATAGCGTCCCTCCTGACCGCGGCGACGGGCGATGCGGTCGGCGAAGGCCGACGCCAGTAGCGCGGCCATTCGTCCGGCGTCGGGCTGTCCGCTGCGGCAGGCCAGACGCTTCATCAGCTGCTGCGCCCGCTGCTGCCAGTTGGCCTGCTGACGGGAAAAGACGGCGGCCAAATCCACCAGCCCGCCGCGCGGCGGCTCCTCGAGGATCGCCGCCAGCCTGGCCGCCGTCGCCACCTCGTCATCGGTCTGCGCAGCGGCCAGCATCGCCGCCAGCCGGGGCTCGTTGCCGAGAGTCGCCATTTTGCGGCCAAACGCCGACAGCCGCTCGCCGTCCAGCGCCGAGAGCGCCTCCAGCAGGCGGCGCGCGGCGGCCAGGTTCACCGCCGGCGGCTGATCCAGCCAGGCCAGCGCAGCCGGATCGTGGCACCCCCACTGCAGCAGCTCCAGCAACAGCGCCGACAGATCGCTGTGCAGGATCTCCGGTTCGCTCTGCGCCGCCGCTCGTTCGGCCTGTTCTTTGCCAAGCAAATGCAGGCAGATCCCCGGGGAGAGACGACCGGCGCGTCCGGCGCGCTGCGTCATCGATGCCTGGCTGATGCGCTGCGTCACCAGCCGGGTCAGACCGGTGCGCGGGTCAAAGCGGGCAACCCGCTCCTGGGCGCTGTCGACCACCAGGCGGATGCCCTCGATGGTCAAACTGGTCTCGGCAATGTTGGTGGCCAGCACCACTTTGCGCTTCCCGGCCGGCGCCGGGAGGATCGCTTTGCGCTGCTCGCTCAGGGGCAGCGCGCCATACAGCGGACAGAGGATGACATCCTCCGCCACGCGCTCCGTCAGCTGGTCGAGAACGCGCTGGATCTCGCCGACGCCGGGCAGAAACAGCAGCATCGACCCTTGTTCATGCCGCAGGAGCTCCGCCGCCGCTACCGCCACCGCCTCATCAAAACGCTGGTGCGCGGAGAGCGGGCTGAAGCGACGCTCCACCGGATAAGCGCGCCCCTCCGAGACCACCACCGGCGCCTCCGGCAGCAGACGCTGCAGGCGCTCGTTATCGAGGGTCGCCGACATAATCAGCAGTTTGAGATCGTCACGTAACCCCTGCTGGACATCAAGCAGCAGGGCCAGCGCCAGATCCGCCTGCAGGCTGCGCTCGTGAAACTCATCGAGGATCACCAGCCCCACGCCCGTCAGCTCGGGATCGCGCTGGATCATGCGCGTCAGGATCCCCTCCGTGACCACCTCCAGGCGGGTCTGCGGTCCGACGCAGGTTTCGGCGCGCATGCGGTAACCCACGGTCTCCCCCGGCTTTTCGCCGAGCAGTTCAGCCAGCCGCTGCGCGACATTGCGCGCCGCCAGACGCCTCGGCTCCAGCAGGATAATGCGTCCCGTGATGTTGCCCTCGGCAAGGATCTGCAGCGGCAGCCAGGTCGACTTCCCGGCGCCGGTCGGCGCGTTGAGCAAAACCTGCGGCGCATGCTGCAGGGCGGATAACAGTTCTGGGAGGACGGCGGCAACCGGCAATGAGGACACAAAAGGCTCCGGGGGTTAACATTCAGGGGCTCGCATTGTAGCATCCCCCTAATTCATTACCGAGTCTCTATCATGTCTGAGCCGAAAAGGCTGTTTTTTGCGATTGAACTGCCGCCTGCCATCCGCAAACAGATTGTCCAGTGGCGGGCAACGCACTTCCCGGAGGATGCCGGCAGGCCCGTCGCGGCGGATAACCTTCACCTCACGCTGGCGTTTCTCGGCGAGGTGAGCGCGGAAAAACAGCGGGCGCTGACCGCCCTCGCCGGCCGCCTCCAGCCGCCGGGCTTTACCCTGACGCTGGACGATGCCGGACAGTGGCTGCGCTCGCGGGTGGTCTGGCTCGGGACCCGTCAGCCGCCGCGCGGCCTGCTGCAGCTCGCCAGCATGCTGCGCGCTCAGGCGGCGCGCAGCGGCTGCTATCAGAGTCCGCAGCCGTTTCATCCGCATATTACCCTGTGGCGCGACGCCCGCCAGGCGGTGCCGATCCCGCCGCCCGGCTTTCGCTGGACGTTTCCGGTGAACGAGTTCGTGCTCTATGAATCCAGCTTTAGCCGGGGGCGCACGCGCTACACGGCGTTGGAACATTATCCGTTTGATAAGGAAAATTGATGCAGTTTGATCCGCCGTTGCAGCCCGCCATTTTGCTTAAACGTTACAAACGATTTCTTGCCGACGTGGTGACCCCCGATGGCCGCGAGCTGACGCTCCACTGCCCGAATACCGGGGCGATGACCGGCTGCGCCGCCCCGGGCGACACCGTCTGGTATTCCACCTCTGACAATGTGAAGCGCAAATATGCCCACACCTGGGAATTAACTGAAACGCAGCAGGGCGCCGTTATTTGCGTCAATACGCTGCGCGCGAATACGCTGGCGAAAGAGGCGATTTCCGCCGGAATAATCCCTGAACTTTCAGGCTATAACCAGCTGAAAAGCGAAGTGAAATATGGCGCAGAGAATAGCCGTATCGATATTATGTTACAGGCAGATGATCGCCAAAACTGCTATATTGAAGTGAAATCGGTTACGTTGGCGGAGAAAGAATACGGTTATTTTCCCGATGCGGTGACCACGCGCGGTCAGAAGCACCTGCGGGAGCTGATGGCCGTCGCGGCAAATGGCGACCGCGCGGTGATTTTATTTGCCGTCCTGCATTCGGCAATTGACCGTTTCTCTCCCGCGCATCATATTGATGCCAGATACGCACAGCTGTTAACAGAAGCCCGCGACAAGGGGGTGGAAATTCTCGCCTGGAAAGCGGAACTTTCTACGACGAGGATGACTCTGAATAAGCCGATCGCCGTGGTGTTAAACCCCGGTAAATAAGTGGCTAAATAGTGTTCGGGTCGCAAGCGCGAATACGCTTTTCTTCACAGGGTTGTCAAGTGTAACGTTTAGATAATTGCTATCCGGAAAAGCATCTGCTATTTATAGCGGCCTGATTTTCCCCCACATGGGGATCGATAGTGCGTGTTAAGGAGAAGCAACATGCAAGAAGGGCAAAACCGTAAAACATCGTCCCTGAGTATTCTCGCCATCGCTGGGGTGGAGCCGTACCAAGAGAAACCGGGCGAAGAGTATATGAACGAAGCCCAGCTGGCGCACTTCAAGCGTATTCTTGAAGCATGGCGTAATCAACTCAGGGATGAAGTGGATCGCACCGTATCGCACATGCAGGATGAAGCTGCTAACTTCCCGGACCCGGTAGACCGTGCCGCCCAGGAAGAAGAGTTCAGCCTGGAGCTGCGTAACCGCGACCGCGAACGTAAACTGATCAAAAAGATCGAGAAAACGCTGAAAAAAGTTGAAGATGAAGACTTCGGCTACTGCGAATCCTGCGGCGTGGAGATCGGCATTCGCCGTCTGGAAGCGCGTCCGACAGCGGATCTGTGCATTGACTGCAAAACCCTGGCGGAAATTCGCGAAAAACAGATGGCGGGCTAATCCCCTGCTGCCTCACTCTCTGGCGGGAGTCTCTCCCGCCTGGTTCTGTTGTCCGTATCATGACTGACTCACGCTATATAGGGCGCTTTGCTCCCTCCCCCTCCGGCGAACTCCACTTCGGCTCTCTGATCGCCGCGCTCGGCAGCTACCTGCAAGCCCGCGCGAACCAGGGTATCTGGCGCGTTCGTATTGAAGATATCGACCCGCCGCGCGAAGTCCCCGGGGCCGCCGACACCATCCTGCGCCAGCTCGACCACTACGGTCTGCACTGGGACGGCGAGGTGCTCTGGCAGTCGCAACGGCACGAAGCCTACCGCGAGGCGCTGGCCTGGCTGGGGGAGCAAGGGCTGAGCTATTACTGCACCTGCACCCGCGCGCGGATCCACGCCGTAGGCGGGATCTACGATGGTCACTGCCGCGACCTTGGGCTGGGGGCGGAAAACGCCGCGCTGCGTCTGCGCCAGACCCGTCCGGTTCTGCAGTTCACCGACCGCCTGCGCGGCACGCTGGTCGCCAACGAGCCGCTGGCGCGTGAAGATTTTATTATCCACCGTCGCGACGGGCTGTTTGCCTACAACCTGGCGGTGGTGGTCGATGATCACTTTCAGGGGATCACCGAGATCGTCCGCGGCGCCGATCTGATTGAGCCGACGGTGCGGCAGATTTCGCTGTATCAGCATTTTGGCTGGCAGGCACCGGACTACCTCCATCTGCCGCTGGCCCTCAATGCCGACGGCAATAAGCTCTCTAAACAAAACCACGCGCCGGCGCTGCCGGAAGGCGATCCGCGCCCCGAAATCGTCCGCGCGCTCCGCTTTCTGAATCAGGAGATCGACGGGGAGTGGCAGGCCCTGAGCGTCGCTGATTTACTCGCCCAGGCCGTCGCCAACTGGCAGCCCGCGAAAATCGAGCATTCTCAAATGGCTCCCGCTGAGCTATGATTAGCCGCTATTTTTACACTGTACAGTTGATCTGAAGTCCGTCTGACACTACGAGGTGCACCATTTTTACCCGAGTCGCTAATTTTTGCCGTAAGGTGCTAAGCCGTGAGGAGCGCGAGGCAGAAGCCGCCGTCGAACCAACGCCTATGACGGTGATCCCGCGTGAGCAGCATGCTATTTCCCGCAAAGATATCAGTGAAAACGCCCTCAAGGTCATGTACCGCCTCAACAAGGCGGGCTACGAGTCCTGGCTGGTTGGCGGCGGCGTCCGCGACCTGCTGCTTGGCAAAAAGCCAAAAGATTTTGACGTCACGACCAACGCCACGCCGGATCAGGTGCGTAAGCTGTTCCGCAACTGCCGTCTGGTCGGGCGCCGTTTCCGCCTCGCGCACGTGATGTTCGGGCCGGAAATTATTGAGGTCGCTACCTTCCGTGGCCATCACGAAGGACACACTACCGATCGCGTCACCTCCCAGCGGGGCCAGAACGGCATGCTGCTGCGCGATAACATCTTCGGCTCGATCGAAGAGGACGCCCAGCGTCGCGACTTCACCATTAACAGCCTCTATTACAGCGTGGCGGACTTTACCGTGCGCGACTACGTCGGCGGCATGAAGGATCTGCAGGACGGCGTGATCCGCCTGATCGGCAATCCGGAAACCCGCTATCGCGAGGATCCGGTACGCATGCTGCGCGCGGTGCGCTTCGCCGCCAAGCTGGATATGACCATCAGCCCGGAAACGGCCGAACCGCTGCCGCGGCTGGCCGCCCTGCTCCACGACGTGCCGCCGGCGCGCCTGTTCGAAGAAGTGCTCAAGCTGCTGCAGGCCGGGCATGGCTATCAGACCTACCTGCTGCTGCGGGAATACAACCTGTTCCAGCCGCTGTTCCCGACCATCACCCGCTACTTTACCGAGCGCGGCGATAGCCCGATGGAGCGGATCATCAACCAGGTGCTGAAGAACACCGACACCCGCATTCATAACGACATGCGCGTCAATCCGGCCTTCCTCTTCTCGGTGATGTTCTGGTATCCGCTGCTGGAAACTGCGCAAAAAATCGCTCAGGAGAGCGGTCTGGCGTACTATGACGCCTTCGCGCTGGCGATGAACGACGTACTGGACGAAGCCTGCCGTACGCTGGCGATCCCTAAGCGCATCACCACCCTGATCCGCGATATCTGGCAGCTGCAGCTGCGCATGTCCCGTCGCCAGGGCAAACGCGCCTGGAAGCTGATGGAGCATCCGAAATTCCGCGCCGCCTACGATCTGCTGGAGCTACGCGCCGGCGCTGAAAACAACGGCGAACTGCAGCGTCTGACCAAATGGTGGGGCGAATTCCAGGTCGCCGCGCCGCCGGCGCAAAAAGATATGCTCAACGACCTCGGGGACGATCCGGCGCCGCGCCGTCGCCACCGCCGTCCGCGCAAGCGCGCGCCGCGCCAGGGTAACGCATGACCCTGGTCTATATCGCCCTCGGCAGTAACCTCGCTTCGCCACTGGCGCAGGTGCAGGCGGCCATCCGCGCCCTGGGCGAAATACCTTACAGCCGCGTGGTGAACGTCTCTTCGTTCTACCGCACGCCGCCGCTGGGTCCGCAGGATCAGCCGGACTATCTCAACGCCGCCGTCGCGCTGGAAACCACGCTGGCCCCCGAGGCGCTGCTCGATCACACCCAGCGCATTGAGCTGCAGCAGGGTCGGGTGCGCAAAGCCGAACGCTGGGGGCCGCGCACCCTCGATCTCGATATTATGCTGTTTGGCGATGCGGTCATTAACAGCGAGCGTCTGACCGTTCCGCACTACGATATGAAAAACCGCGGCTTTATGCTCTGGCCGCTGTTCGAGATCGCCCCGAACCTCCGCTTTCCTGACGGCCCTGCGCTGCGTACCGTACTGGATGATCTCGGCGCGGCAAAGCCCGCTATCTGGTAATTCCCTCTCCTTTTTTAGCATTTACGGCGATCGTCGTAATCGGTTGCCCAAAATCATTGCCCCTCTAAATGCTGCTGTTAGAATGCCGGTTAATATGACTTTCATCATCAGGAAATGTTATGAAACCGACCACCATTGCCCTGCTGCAGAAATGCAAACAGGAAAAGAAGCGCTTTGCCACCATTACCGCCTACGACCATAGCTTCGCGAAGCTGTTCGCCGATGAAGGCATTAATGTGCTGCTGGTGGGCGACTCGCTGGGAATGACGGTGCAGGGTCACGACTCCACCCTGCCGGTCACCGTGGAAGATATCGCCTATCACACCCGCGCCGTCCGCCGCGGCGCGCCGAACAGCCTGCTGCTCGCCGACCTGCCGTTTATGGCCTACGCCACGCCGGAGCAGACCTTTGAAAATGCCGCCATCGTGATGCGCGCCGGCGCCAATATGGTCAAACTCGAAGGCGGCGCCTGGCTGGCCGAGACCGTGAGGATGCTGGCGGAACGCGCGGTGCCGGTTTGCGGCCACCTCGGCCTGACGCCGCAGTCGGTGAACGTATTCGGTGGCTATAAAGTGCAGGGCCGCGGCGATGCGGCGCAAACCCTGTTTGAAGACGCGTTAGCGCTGGAAGCGGCAGGCGCGCAGCTGCTGGTGCTGGAGTGCGTCCCGGTCGCCCTGGCGAAACGCATCACCGAAGCCCTGACCATTCCGGTGATCGGCATCGGCGCGGGCAACGTCACCGATGGGCAGATCCTGGTGATGCATGACGCTTTCGGCATTACCGGCGGCCACATTCCGAAATTTGCCAAGAATTTCCTTGCCGAGGCGGGCGACATCCGCGCCGCGGTGCGGCAGTATATTGCCGAAGTCGAATCCGGGGTCTATCCGGGCGAAGAACACAGTTTCCATTAAGGAGTCTTGTTGTGCTGATTATAGAATCCGTGCTGCTGCTGCGTCAGCATATCCGCCGTCTGCGTCAGGAAGGCAAGCGTATCGCGCTGGTCCCGACGATGGGCAACCTGCATGAAGGTCATATGAAGCTGGTTGATGAAGCCAAAGCCAGCGCGGACGTGGTGGTGGTCAGTATTTTCGTCAATCCGATGCAGTTTGACCGCGCCGATGACCTGGCGCGCTACCCGCGCACCCTGCAGGATGATTGCGAAAAGCTGAACAAGCGTCATGTCGACTTTGTCTTCGCGCCGACGCCGGCGGAAGTCTACCCGCAGGGCACCGAAGGCCAGACCTACGTCGACGTCCCCGGCCTGTCCACTATGCTGGAAGGCGCCAGCCGTCCGGGCCATTTTCGCGGCGTGTCGACCATCGTCAGTAAGCTGTTCAACCTGGTTCAGCCAGACGTCGCCTGCTTTGGCGAGAAAGACTTCCAGCAGCTGGCGCTGATCCGCAAGATGGTTGCCGACATGGGCTACGATATCGATATTATCGGCGTGCCGATCGTCCGCGCGAAGGATGGCCTGGCGCTGAGCTCGCGTAACGGCTATCTGACCGCCGACCAGCGCAAAATCGCCCCCGGTCTGTATAAAGTGCTGAGCGCGGTGGCGGAAAAACTGGCCGCCGGCGACCGTCAGCTCGACGAGATCATCGCTATCGCCGAGCAGGAGCTGAACGAGAAAGGTTTCCGTGCCGACGACATTCAGATCCGCGATGCCGACACCCTGCTTGAGCTGACCGACGCCAGCCAGCGCGCGGTGATCCTGATGGCCGCCTGGCTCGGTCAGGCCCGCCTGATCGACAACCAGATCGTCACGCTCGGTCAGTAGACAGCGGGTAAAAATCGGGCAATACTTGCCCGGGCTTTTCTCAGGGCGGACGTCGTGTCCGCTCTGCTACATTAAGGTTGAAGGGTAGAAGTTATGATGCGTAATATGCTGCAGGGCAAGCTCCACCGCGTAAAAGTGACGCAGGCTGACCTGCACTATGAAGGTTCCTGCGCCATTGACCAGGATTTCCTGGATGCGGCCGGTATTCTGGAGAATGAAACCATTCACCTCTGGAACGTCACCAACGGTAACCGTTTCTCCACCTACGCCATTGCCGCCGAGCGGGGTTCCAGAATCATCTCCGTTAACGGCGCCGCCGCGCACTGCGCCAGCGTCGGCGATATCCTGATCATCGCCAGCTTCGTCACCATGTCTGACGAAGAGGCGCGCCGCTGGCAGCCCAACATCGCCTACTTCGAAGGCGACAACGAAATGAAGCGCCAGGCGAAAGCGATTCCGGTGCAGGTCGCCTGATGACCACGACGCTGCGCTCAGGCGCAGCGCCGAAGTTTACCCCTGCGGCTGGTTACTGATCAGCCGCGACATCGTCTCCAGCGAATCCGTGCGTAAGATATATAACCGCTTTAGCAGAAACGGATTGTCCCCCGGCTTCACCTTCCCACGCACCGTCGTCACCGCCATATGAAACCCGGCGTCATTCGCCGCCTGCACCGCCGTGGCGTTATAGCCGCCGAAGGGATAGGAAAGGTAGAGCACATGTGGATTAAACTGGCTCAGCGCCCGGCGCGAACGGGCAAAATCAAACAGAATATTATGGTAATTGCGGCTGAATAAGATCGGCCGCCGGCCGGCGTCCACCCGGTGCAGAAAGTGGGTATGCGACTGAATGTCAAAGACATCCTGGATCTGCCTGAGCTCAGAAATGCTCATGAACTGCAGCGATTTCGGATCCCATTGCTGCGGATGACGCTTGATGCGCGAAGAGATAATAAAGGCGGTGGCGTGGAAGCCATACTGTTTCAACACCGGATAGGCGTAGCGGTTTACCGATTTCAAACCGTCATCGAAGGTAATGGCGACTGCCCGCGCCGGAAGGTTAATTTTATTGCGCACGTAGCCTTCCAGCTGATACAGGGTCAGCGTGGTATACCCCTGATCCCGCAGCCAGGTCATCTGGTTATTGAAGGCGCGTACCGAGGTGGTGGTCGAGGTATGGCGGAAACGGATGTTCTCTTCGTCACGCAGAATATGGTGATAGGTCAGCACGGGGATCCCGTTATCCTCCTGCGCATCCAGACTGCTGACCCACGCCAGCCGATCGCCAATGCGGATCTGAAACCAGGTCTGATTGAGGCGGTCTTTCAGCTTGCTGAGGATCGGATAGCGCAGATTATTGGCCAGCGTGCCGAACGGCGCGCTGCTCACTGAGGGAGCATCATAGAGCGGTGTATCTTTCCAGGTGAGTAAATTCTGGTTACTCAGCGGCTTATTGAGATCCCCCAGACGGTCCTCCACCCGCTGCTTCCCCTGCACTGGCTCCAGATGGCCCTTGTCAATAAACCCGGTGCCGAAGCCGAAGCGAAACTCATAGTAATCAGCCGCCGTCGAGACAACCGCGAGGATCTGCCCGGCACGCACATTGCCCACGCTGACCACATGGTTCCCCACCTGCGCCCAGATCACCGCGTCTTCGGTGGTTTGCATATAGCGCACAGGTTTGCCCTGCTGGCTAAGCAGACTGGCGGAGGCGCTGAGTGAGGTCAGTAAAAGAAGCAGAGTAAAAAATCGGACAAGCATGCGCATCGAACCGGTAAACCATCAACGGCGGTTATTGTAACAAAAGCGGCATCTGTCCCGCTGCTTAATTTCCAAAGGTATCATGACGCAACTGGAACGGGGGGTTCTTCTGCTGCTGATGCCACAGGCTGCTCACCATCGGCCCGCCCGCGCTGACGATAGCCTGGCGAAACGCCTCGCTGCTTAACGTGTCCCGCAGCAGATACATTCGCTCAAGTAATGAATAGCTGACGCCGGAGATCACTTCGCAGTGGGTATGTTTGTGGCTCATCAACGCCGCGGCCCGATAAGGCGCCGCGCCGGTTCTGTCGGTTAGGAAAATGACCCCGTCCCCGGAGTCGGTGGCATGCAGCGCATCGCACATCATCCGGCTCAACATATTGCTGCTGAGATTGCGCCAGTAATTGACCGCCCGGCACTGGGCCAGCGGACCAAATTTTTGTTCAAGACGATCCAGCATCTCCTGCGCCAGCTCATCGTGGCAGGTAATGACCCAACCAAGCATGCTTCCCTCCTTAGCCAGCCAACAATGTAGCAAGGGGAAGATGGCGTATCGGTGATGGGGGTCAAAGATAAGCGGTTAGCGCTTCGCGTATTGGCGTCCGGAAGCGCTAACCGTGATGAGTATCAGCTACGCAGGCCGCGACCGCGCTGGATTAACGACCAGCAGAGGAGATAGAAGGCGACGATGAAGACCACCAGCACCGCAAAGGTGGTCACCAGCGGCACATCGTTGATACCGAGGAAGCCGAAGCGGAAGCCGCTGATCATGTAGACGATGGGGTTCAGATGCGACAGCCCCTGCCAGAACGGCGGCAGCAGGGTCAGCGAGTAGAACACCCCGCCGAGATAGGTCAGCGGCGTCAACACAAAGGTCGGGATCAGGCTGATGTCATCGAAGGTCTTGGCAAACACCGCGTTCAGCAGTCCGGCCAGCGAGAACAGCACCGCGGTGAGGAGCAGCGTCAGGGCGACAAACAGCCAGGAGTGAACCTGGAACGGCACAAAGAACAGCGACACCGCGGTCACCAGGATACCCACGCACAGCCCGCGCGCCACCCCGCCGCCCACGTAGCCGGCGATAATCACGTGCGTCGGCACCGGCGCCACCAGCAGCTCCTCAATGTTGCGCTGAAACTTGGCGCTGAAGAACGACGAGGCGACGTTGGCGTAAGCGTTGGTGATCACCGCCATCATGATCAGGCCCGGCACGATAAACTGCATGTAGGTAAAGCCATGCATCTCGCCGATGCGCGACCCGATCAGGTTACCGAAAATCACGAAGTACAGGGTCATGGTGATCACCGGCGGCACCAGCGTCTGCACCCAGATGCGCATAAAACGGTGGATCTCTTTGGTCCAGATGCTTTTCAGCGCGACCCAATAAAGCTGCATCATGCTGACTCTCCTTTTCGCTCATGCACCAGGGTGACAAACAGCTCTTCCAGACGGTTGGCTTTGTTACGCATACTCAGTACCTGCACCCCCTGGGCGCTCAGCTGCGCGAAAACGCTGTTAATCCCCTGCTCGCGCAGGACCTCCACTTCCAGCGTCGAGGTATCGACCAGCTGATACTGGTAGCCCTCGAGCTTCGGCACCGGGCTTTTTGGCGCGAGGTCGAGAATAAAGGTCTCTGATTTCAGCTTCGACAGCAGCGCTTTCATCGAGGTGTTTTCCACCAGCGTACCGTGCTGGATGATGCCGATGTTGCGGCACAGCATTTCGGCCTCTTCCAGATAGTGGGTGGTCAGAATAATGGTGGTTCCGCGATCGTTGAGATCCTTGAGGAAGCCCCACATCGAGCGGCGTAGTTCGATATCGACGCCGGCGGTCGGCTCGTCGAGGATCAGCAGCTTCGGCTCATGCATCAACGCGCGAGCGATCATCAGGCGGCGCTTCATCCCGCCAGAGAGCATCCGCGCGCGTTCGCTGCGTTTTTCCCACAGATCGAGCTGTTTTAAGTACTTTTCGCTGCGGGCGATGGCTTCTTTACGTTCAACGCCGTAGTAGCCCGCCTGGTTAACGACGATCTGCTGCACGGTCTCGAACGGGTTAAAGTTAAACTCCTGCGGCACCAGGCCAAGCTGGCGCTTGGCGTTGACGACGTCTTTCTCCAGATCGTAGCCAAAGACATTGACCTGACCGGAGGTTTTGTTCACCAGCGAGCTGATGATGCCGATCGTCGTGGATTTTCCCGCCCCGTTCGGGCCCAGCAGGGCATAGAAATCCCCCGCTTCAACCTGCAGGTCAATTCCCCGCAGCGCCTGAACCCCGCCGGGGTAGGTTTTTTTGAGCTGTTTTAATTCCAGAGCAATGGTCATTAAATATCTCTTCTCGTGTCATGACACGTCATTAACCCGCCTGACTGACGTTTGCGCTGTAGTGGCGCGGCCAGCGCATCTGCACAGCCGGAAGTATCACGGGTTAAGATGGTTTTAAAAAAGGTGAGCTTACCCTATATTAGCGCAACGCACTTACTTGGTTACAGGCCGATAACGTCCATGAATGATATAGATACACTCATCAGCAACAATGCACTATGGTCAAAAATGCTGGTGGAAGAGGACCCCGGCTTTTTTGAGAAACTGTCGCAAACGCAGAAACCGCGCTTCCTGTGGATTGGCTGTTCTGACAGCCGCGTACCCGCTGAGCGACTCACCGGCCTGGAGCCAGGCGAACTGTTTGTGCATCGTAACGTGGCGAATCTGGTGATCCACACCGACCTCAACTGCCTGTCGGTGGTGCAGTATGCCGTCGATGTTCTCGAAGTCGAGCACATTATTATCTGCGGCCACTACGGCTGCGGCGGCGTACAGGCGGCGGTGGAGAACCCGGAGCTGGGGCTCATCGACAACTGGCTGCTGCATATCCGCGATATCTGGTTTAAACACAGCTCGCTGCTGGGGGAAATGCCGGAGGAGCGCCGTCTGGATACCCTTTGTGAACTAAACGTAATGGAGCAGGTGTACAACCTGGGACATTCGACGATTATGCAATCGGCGTGGAAGCGCGGACAGAAGGTGACCATCCACGGCTGGGCATATGGCATTCACGACGGACTGCTGCGCGATCTGGATGTGACCGCCGTGAGCCGGGAAACCCTTGAACAGCGCTATCGCCACGGGATCTCCAACCTCAAGATCAAGCACATCAACCACAAATAGCCTTCAGACTTAGCCACTCTGGCGCGCGCGCCAGAGTGGGATATCCCCTTACTCGTCCAGCAGGGTGACTTTGCCGATATACGGCAGATGGCGGTAGCGCTGAGCGTAGTCGATACCGTAGCCCACCACGAACTCGTCCGGAATGGCGAAACCGACGAACTCAACCGGAACATTCACTTCACGGCGGCTTGGTTTATCCAGCAGCGTACAAATGGCCAGCGACTTCGGCTCGCGCAAGCTGAGGATCTCACGCACTTTAGACAGGGTATTGCCGGAGTCGATGATATCTTCCACGATCAGAACGTCTTTACCACGGATGTCTTCGTCCAGATCTTTGAGGATTTTCACATCACGGGTAGTGGACATGCCGCTGCCGTAGCTCGAGGCGGTCATAAAATCGACTTCATGCGGCACCTGCACTTCACGGCACAGGTCGGCCATGAACATAAACGAACCGCGCAGCAGCCCCACCAGCACCATTTCGCTGCCGCTGTTCTGATAATGTTCGTTGATTTGACGACCCAGTTCCGCGATGCGCGCTTTGATCTCGGATTCCGGGATCATCACTTCTACAGTATGTTTCATAAGACTAACCATTTGATTCTAAATATAAATCATCAAAGCCGCTGCTTTCGCCCCGACGATGACCGGCAAGCCATCCAGTATACCAGCAAAAAGAAATCTGCGGTGCAGGGATTAATAAAGCCATATTTGTGATTCCGATCACACTTGTTAAATCCTATAATTAATTGCAGTTAAAAAATTAACAAACACATGAGTAACTTTCTATGGCTGAAACAAAGTCTCAACAATCAAGGCTCCTGGTGACGCTGACTGCGCTATTTGCAGCGTTCTGCGGCCTCTATCTTTTAATCGGCGGAGCATGGCTGGTCGTGCTTGGCGGCTCCTGGTACTACCCCGTCGCCGGTCTGGTGATGCTGGGCGTGACCGTGATGCTGTTCCGCGGCAAGCGCGCTGCGCTGTGGCTGTACGCCGCGCTGCTGCTGGCGACCATGATCTGGGGCGTCTGGGAAGTCGGCTTCGACTTCTGGGCGCTGACGCCGCGTAGCAATATCCTCGTCTTCTTTGGTATCTGGCTGATCCTGCCCTTTGTCTGGCGTCGTCTGCCGGTGCCTTCCGCTGGCGCCGTAGGCGCGCTGGTCGTCGCCTTGCTGATCAGCGGCGGCATGCTGACCTGGGCCGGTTTTAACGACCCGCAGGAGATCAACGGCACTCTGAGCGCCGACGCCACCCCGGCGGCGCCGATTTCCAACGTTGCCGACGGCGACTGGCCGGCCTATGGCCGCAACCAGGAAGGCCAGCGCTTCTCCCCGCTGAAGCAGATTAACGCCGACAACGTGAAGAACCTGAAGGAAGCCTGGGTGTTCCGCACCGGCGACCTGAAACAGCCGAACGATCCGGGTGAAATCACTAACGAAGTGACGCCGATTAAAGTCGGCGACACGCTCTTCCTGTGTACCGCCCACCAGCGTCTGTTCGCGCTTGACGCCGCCTCCGGTAAAGAGAAGTGGCATTTTGACCCGCAGCTGAACGCCGACCCGTCGTTCCAGCACGTCACCTGCCGCGGTGTCTCGTATCACGAAGCGAAAGCGGATAACGCCCCTGCCGACGTCGTCGCCGACTGTCCGCGCCGCATTATCCTGCCGGTGAACGATGGTCGCCTGTTCGCAGTGAACGCCGACAACGGTAAGCTGTGCGAAACCTTTGCCAACAAAGGTATTCTCAACCTGCAGACCAACATGCCGGTGACCACGCCGGGCATGTATGAACCCACTTCCCCGCCGATTATCACCGATAAGACCATCGTGATTGCCGGCGCAGTTACCGATAACTTCTCTACCCGCGAGCCGTCAGGCGTGATCCGCGGCTTTGATGTGAATACCGGTAAACTGCTGTGGGCCTTCGATCCGGGCGCGAAAGATCCGAACGCCATCCCAAGCGATGAGCATCACTTCACGCTCAACTCACCCAACTCCTGGGCGCCTGCCGCCTACGACGCCAAACTGGATCTGGTCTATCTGCCGATGGGCGTGACCACTCCGGATATCTGGGGCGGTAACCGCACGCCGGAGCAAGAGCGCTATGCCAGCTCGATTGTCGCGCTGAACGCCACCACCGGTAAGCTGGCCTGGAGCTACCAGACCGTCCACCACGACCTGTGGGATATGGACATGCCTTCGCAGCCGACGCTGGCTGACATTGAAGTCAACGGCAAAACCGTGCCGGTCGTCTATGCTCCGGCGAAAACCGGCAACATCTTCGTGCTGGATCGCCGTAACGGCGAGCTGGTGGTCCCGGCCCCGGAAAAACCGGTTCCGCAGGGCGCCGCCAAAGGCGATTACGTCGCCAAAACCCAGCCGTTCTCCGATCTGAGCTTCCGTCCGAAGAAAGATCTGACCGGGGCGGACATGTGGGGAGCCACCATGTTCGACCAGCTGGTGTGCCGCGTGATTTTCCATCAGATGCGCTATGAGGGTATCTTCACCCCGCCATCTGAGCAGGGCACCCTCGTCTTCCCGGGTAACCTGGGGATGTTTGAATGGGGCGGTATCTCCGTCGATCCGAACCGTCAGGTGGCTATCGCCAATCCGATGGCGCTGCCGTTCGTCTCTAAACTGATCCCACGCGGCCCGGGCAACCCAATGGAGCCGCCGAAAGATGCGAAAGGCTCAGGCACCGAGTCCGGCGTGCAGCCGCAGTACGGCGTCCCGTACGGCGTCACCCTGAACCCGTTCCTGTCGCCGTTCGGTCTGCCGTGCAAACAGCCGGCCTGGGGCTATATCTCCGCGCTGGATCTGAAAACTAACGAAGTGGTATGGAAAAAACGTATCGGTACCCCGCAGGACAGCCTGCCGTTCCCGATGCCGGTTAAACTCCCATTCACCATGGGTATGCCGATGCTGGGCGGTCCGATCTCCACGGCGGGCAACGTTCTGTTCATCGGCGCGACCGCGGATAACTACCTGCGCGCGTACAATATGAGCAACGGCGAGAAGCTGTGGGAAGCCCGTCTGCCAGCCGGCGGTCAGGCCACCCCGATGACCTACGAAGTGAATGGCAAACAGTATGTTGTCATCTCTGCCGGCGGTCACGGCTCGTTCGGTACCAAAATGGGCGATTATATCGTCGCCTATGCGCTCCCGGATGAGGCGAAATAAAACGCAAAACGGCAACGAAAGTTGCCGTTTTTTTTGTCTTTATCCCCTCTCCCACGCGCCAGGGTTATACCGCCCTAAACCGTGAACCCCAACATCATCCCGGTGTCTTCATGTTCCAGCAGGTGGCAGTGGGCCATATAGGCAAACTCCTTCGGCGCCGGATGATCAAACTTCACTAATACTTCACTCACGTCCCCTTCCACACGCACGGTGTCTTTCCAGCCGCGACGATGCGCCGCTGGCGGCTTGCCGTTTTCGCTCAGGATGCGGAACTGGGTGCCGTGGATATGGAACGGATGCAGCATCATGTCGCCCTTACCCGAAATCACCCAGCGCTCATACTGGCCCCTGGCGGCGGCAAACATCGGCACATTCATGTCGAAGGCTTTGCCGTTGATGCGGTTGGCGTTATGGAAATCAAATCCCTTGCCCGACGACATGCCATGATCCATGCCGGACCCGTGGTTCATGTTGCTCATGTCGCCGTGGTGCATATTCCCCATGTCGCCCATCCCGCCGTGCCCCATCATGCCGTGATCCATTCCTGCCATCGCCTGATCGCCATATTTCTCCATCAGCGCCTGCATGCCCATCCTGTCGAGCATCGGATCCATCGACAGCTGGAGCTGACGCTGCGTCAGCCCCGTCAGAGAAGGTAGCGCCGGCATAGCGGCCAGGGTATCCAGCAGCTTGCCGGAGGCAGGAATGACCAGCGGCTGGACGCGCAGTACCGGCTGTGGTTTATCAAAAGGCGCAATGGCCATGCCCATCTGACCCACCGGCAGGGTCACCAGATCAAAAGGTTTGCCGTCGCTGGTGTCCACCAGCACCTCAAAACGCTCCCCCATCAAGACCGGCAACTCATTGACCTTCACCGGCTCTGCCAGCAGACCGCCGTCGCTGGCCACCACGTACAGCGGGCGCTTATCGCTGGTCGCAAAATTGAGGGAACGGGCATTACAGCCGTTCAGCAAGCGCAGACGTAGCCAGCCGCGCGGGGCGGCATGTTCAGGATAGAGAGCGCCATTGGTCAGCAGCGTATCGCCAAACCAGCCGACGGCAGCGCTCATCACATCCAGCTGATAATCAATTTCGCCAGCGGCGGTAAACTTCTTGTCCTGCACAATCACCGGTACATCATCGATTCCCCACTGCTTCGGCAATAGCAGGCGTCCGCTCTCTTCATCCTCGATCAGCACCAGCCCCGCCAGCCCCATCGCCACCTGCCGACCGGTGGTCCCGTGCTGATGCGGGTGAAACCAGCAGGTGGCGGCCCGCTGCGTTGGCGTGAAGCTCACCGTCCGAGTGGCGCCCGGGGCGATGACCCCCTGCGGTCCTCCGTCGACCTCGCCGGGTACCTCCAGACCATGCCAGTGCAGCGTCGTCTCCTCTGCCAGCTGGTTGGTAATGTCCACCGTGATAGCCTTCCCCTGCGTCAGCTGCAGCGCGGGACCCAGTAGCGAGCCGTTATACCCCCAGGTGGTGGCGTTCAAAGCGCCAAACTGCGTTTTGCCCGCCTGGATGGTCAGCGCGATACGGTTGCGCGCATCAGCCGTCAACAGCGGCGGTACCGGCAGGGCCGGGCGACTGGCCGCAAAGACCGCACGGCTCCAAAGCGGTAACGCGCTGGCCATGCTGACCGCGGCGGTCAGTTTGAGGAAGTCTCGACGTTGCATATTCACATCCTTTTATTCTGCGGGCGAATATTTGAGCTTAAACCCTACCGTAACGGGAAGGTCAAGCAGAAGAGTAAGAATAAAGATCGGCGCTGTGTAAAGAAGTATGCTAATTTGAAGCGTCGGTGATCTAACGGTAGAAAAAATGAAGACGCTTTTCAGAACAATGGTACTCGGCAGCCTGCTTACTCTCTCCGCCAACAGCTACGCGCTCAGCGAATCAGAAGCGGAAGACATGGCTGATTTAACCGCGGTTTTTGTGTTTCTGAAAAACGACTGTGGCTACCAGAACCTGCCCAACACGCAGATCCGTCGCGCCCTGGTGTTCTTTGCCCAGCAGAACCAATGGGACCTGAGCAACTACGACAGCTACAACATGAAAGCCCTTGGCGAAGACAGCTATCGCGATCTCAGCGGCATTAACCTTCCGACGGCGAAAAAATGTAAAGCGCTGGCCCGCGATTCACTTAGCCTGCTGGCTTACGTCAAATAATTTCCCGCGCGGGCGGCAACGCGCCGCGCTTTTCCCCGACTCACCCGCCTTTAATATTTACCATTATTATTTTATACAAAATAAATTTTATCTACCTCGCAATACATCAAGCCAATAAATAAATTAAACCCGTACTAACAGCCCTGGCAGATAAAAACAATAAAATATCCCTAACGATATATTGCAAAATAAAAAGCAGCCTTTTAGAATCCGTTGAAAATATATCTACTTCATGGACTGAAATTGTGAATATCTCGCTGACTCTTCGTATTATTCCACTTGCCGCTATGTTATTAGCCGGCTGTAGCAATACCGCCCCTCGCCAGCAGGTAAAACCGCTCACCACCCCGCTAACGTCGCAGCAGCAGGCAGAGCAGGAGCGAGCGGCCAGCGAACAAGCGCGCATTGAATCCTGCCGACAGGCGCTGGACTCGCTAAAAGAGGTTAACCCACAGCAGGCAACCAAACTCAGCAATGACTTCAATGCCTTAGTGCGTGCGGCGTCACAATACAACAGCGTGCGCGAGAAAGTGGCGGATCCCACCCGGCTTGGCATTGACTCCATGTATCAGTTTAAATCCATCAAATTGTGCGCCGATATTCAGAAAACGCTAATCGATAGCCTGGTACAGCGGGGTGAAAGCAAGCAGCCATGAACAGAGCCGCCACGCTGACCCTCAACGCGCCCCTGCTGATGCTCGTCGCGGCGCTGGCGCTTTCAACACCTTTCTTCGCCGGCGCCGCGCCGGCGTTTCTTGACTACGCCCAGCAGCAAACCCAGGCGAATGAAAAAAGCGATGCTGCAACCGCAAAGCAAACGTCAGGCGATCGTCAACCTGCGGATAATAAAAAAAAGACGCCCAATACCGCACAATTGCAAAAAAGAATCGTCAGCCAGCAGGCGACGATTGAGCAAAAAAATAAAACTATTCAGCAATTAAAAAAACAGCTTGCTAACACTCCGGCCACAGAAACCTCCATCGCGAATGAGCAAGCGGCCTTAAATAACAAAATAAAAGAATTACAGATCGCCTTAACCGCCGCCACCGCGAAAAATGAGGCGTTAATTAAAAAAGAAGGCGCAGTCCAGAATACGACTCTGCAGCAAAGTCAGGCCGCCGCGCTGAAGCAGATCCAACAATTAACGTCACAGCTTCAGCAAGCCGCAGCTGAAAATAAACGGCTCAGCGCCAGCCTCACCGCTCTGAATACAGATAAGCAGACGCTGGCTAACCGGCTCGCCGCGACAGAGAAGGCGCAGCAGACCACCCTCGACCAGGTCAAAACCCTTAACGCCGACAAACAGCCGTTGGTCAACCGGCTGGCGGCGACAGAAAAAGAGAAGCAGGCCGCCCTCGACCAGGTCAAAACCCTTAACGCCGATAAGCAGTCTCTGGCTAACCGGCTGGCGGCGGCGGAAAAAGAGAAGCAGGCTGCTCTCGACCAGGTCAAAACTCTTAACGCTGATAAACAGCCGCTGGTCAACCGGCTGGCAGCGGCGGAAAAAGAGAAACAGGCCGCCCTCGACCAGATCAAAGCCCTTAACGCCGACAAACAGCCGTTGGTCAACCGGCTGGCGGCGGCGGAAAAAGAGAAGCAGACCGCCCTCGACCAGATCAAAGCCCTTAACGCCGATAAGCAGTCGCTGGCTAACCGGCTCGCCGCGGCGGAGAAAGCGCCATCGAGCCGCGCCGATGCCGCCGTGGCGGCAAAAGATGAGCCCCCCGAGATGGCGGCCATAGTGGCGGCCTATCGCCTGCAGGCGGACAAAGATAACGCCCAGCTGCGGATGAAAGAGGATGAAATCCAGCTGCTGCGGACGCAGCTGACGGTCCCGCCGAGAAATACCACCGGCAAAACCGCCGCCAAACTCAGCGCGCCAGGTGAACAGCAGGCTTACGCCATCGGCGCCTCGATGGGTACAGAGGCGCTTAACGTCCTCACGACTCGTCGCACTCAGGGAGTTAACGTCGACGCTGGCCTGGTGCTGCAGGGCATCGAAGATGCTTTCAGCGGCCAGCTTCGCCTCGGCGAACAGGAGCGTAACAAAGCGCTGTTTGACATTTCACAGCAGGTTTTCCAGAACCTGAATAAAATCGAGCAGAAAAACATCAGCGCCGGTCAGAAATACCAGCAGGCGTTTGCGCGCAAAAAAGGTGTGGTCTTCAAAGAGGGCGTCTACAGCCGTATCGATTACCCGGGTAAAGGAAAAATTAGCGGCAACGATCTGGTGACCGTGGTGATCAAAGAGATGCTGACGGACGGAACGGTGATCAATGATATGGAGACGAAAGATCAGGCGCTTACCCAGAAACTGGATGCCTATCCCCCGGTATTTCGCGGGCCGCTGAAGCGCCTGCAGAACCACGGCTCCGTGACGCTGGTCGTCCCGCCCGACAAAGCCTATGGCAGTAAAGGGTTGCCACCGAAGATCCCCCCAGGCGCGACCATGGTCTATTCCGTGCGGATAGTGGATAGCCAACCCGCGCCGGCAAAATAGCCCTGTCTCCCCACCGCCCTCTCCGGGCGGTGCTGTTATTCCTGCCGCATTGCTGCAATAACCGCCGTGCATCCTCATCTATAGTTGTCTATGATGTTGCACTCGTTTTACGGGTGTAACAGATGTTAACGAAGGAGGAGCCTCACCGTGGCCGATAATCCACTGTGGCATGAAACGCTGCATGACCATTTTGGTCAGTACTTTAGCGTTGATAACGTGCTGTACCACGAAAAAACCGATCATCAGGATCTGATCATCTTTGACAACCGCGCCTTTGGCCGGGTGATGGCGCTGGATGGCGTCGTGCAAACCACCGAACGCGATGAGTTTATCTATCACGAAATGATGACCCACGTGCCGCTGCTGGCTCACGGCAACGCCAAGCATGTCCTGATCATCGGCGGCGGAGATGGCGCGATGCTGCGCGAAGTCTCTCGTCATCGCAGCATCGAAAGCATCACCATGGTGGAAATCGACGCCGGGGTGGTCTCATTCTGCCGCCAGTACCTGCCCAACCATAGCGCCGGCGCCTATGACGATCCGCGCTTTACGCTGGTGATTGATGATGGCGTCAATTTTGTTAACCAGACGACGCAAACGTTTGATGTGATCATTTCGGACTGTACCGACCCTATTGGCCCGGGGGAAAGCCTCTTCACCTCGGCTTTTTATGAAGGCTGCAAACGCTGCCTGAATCCGGGAGGGATTTTCGTTGCGCAGAACGGCGTCTGCTTCCTGCAGCAGGATGAAGCGGTCGGTAGCCGTCGCAAACTGAGCCACTATTTTCGCGACGTCAGCTTCTACCAGGCGGCGATTCCGACCTATTACGGCGGGATAATGACCTTTGCCTGGGCGAGCGACAACGAGGCGCTGCGCCATCTTTCCAGCGAAATCATTCAGGCGCGCTTTCACAAAGCCAACCTGACCTGCCGCTACTACAATCCGGCAATCCATACGGCGGCCTTCGCCTTACCACAATATCTGCATGATGCTCTGTCCGCACCGTGAAGCGAAATAAGGGGGTGAACTAAATTGAAAAAATTGAAGCTGCACGGCTTTAACAATCTGACCAAAAGCCTGAGTTTTTGTATCTACGATATCTGTTACGCCAAAACGGCAGAAGAGCGCGACGGCTACATCGCCTATATCGACGAACTTTATAATGCCAATCGCCTGACAGAGATCCTGAGCGAAACCTGCTCTATTATTGGCGCTAATATCCTGAATATCGCCCGCCAGGATTATGAACCCCAGGGCGCCAGCGTGACCATTCTGGTAAGCGAAGAGCCCGTCGACCCGCGGCTTATCGACCAGACCGAACACCCCGGCCCGCTGCCTGAAACCGTGGTCGCCCATCTCGATAAAAGCCATATCTGCGTGCATACCTATCCGGAGAGCCACCCGGAAGGCGGCCTGTGCACCTTCCGCGCCGATATCGAAGTCTCTACCTGCGGGGTTATTTCACCGCTCAAAGCGCTGAACTATCTGATCCACCAGCTGGAATCGGATATTGTGACCATTGACTACCGCGTGCGCGGCTTTACCCGCGACATCAATGGGATGAAGCATTTTATCGATCATGAAATCAACTCAATTCAGAACTTTATGTCTGACGATATGAAGTCACTGTATGACATGGTCGACGTCAACGTTTATCAGGAAAATATCTTCCATACCAAAATGTTGCTTAAGGAGTTCGACCTTAAGCATTACATGTTCCATACCCGACCGGAAGAGTTGACCGCTGAAGAGCGCAAGGTCATTACCGACCTGCTGTGGAAAGAGATGCGCGAGATTTACTACGGCCGCAATATTCCTGCCGTGTAATGCCTCAAATGCCCGGCGGCGATTTTGCGCGCCGGGCCTGGGTTCTGCGCCGGCTGGTAGCGGGGGAAAGGTACTCGTCGCGACCGGAGATGTGCCCTGCGCACGCGACGCTTAGCCAGGCTACGGTTTTCCGCAGCCTGGCGCACAACGAGTCATCAACGCTGCTGCATAAACTCACGATAGGCGGCAACCACCTGCAGGAAATCCTCAACACCGCACAGAGAGAGGCTTTCTTCGTCGTAGTAGCTCATCCCCTCCTCGATTTCGTCGCCGGAAAATTCCAGCTGATTGGCGCGGATCATCACCTCTTCGCCATCCAGCCACAGCGTATATTCATGTCCGGCACGCTGCCAGGAACGTTCACTGCCTTTCACGGTGCGCGCAGCCTGCTCCACTTCGTCAAGCAGAGCAAGATTGTCTTTCACCTCCTCGTTGAACCAGTGGCCAATCGCCTCGTGATCCATCGACATTCGCACCTTTACCACTCCGGTAATATCGCGCAGAAATTCGTAGTCCATCGTCTTTTCCTCTGCAAGGGCAATGCGTCACCGCTGCACTGTACCCATGGAGTAATTATCGCAGCAGACCGAAAGAAAAAAAGCGTAACAGGCAGGAGGTTTGGAAATAAAAATGCCCGGTGATGCAATGTTCACCGGGCATTGGGGAGTTTGTAGCCAAACGGTCAGCCGGGCTGACCGGATGGTTTTACACCGCGGTCTGGAAGATCACGCCGTCAGCTTTTTCAGTGTACTGATCCAGCTGGTTGAAGTTCAGATAGCGATAGGTATCTTCCGCTGTCTTATCCACCTGCGCCACGAAGGTCTGGTACTCTTCCGGCGTCGGCAGTTTACCGAGCAGAGAAGCCACCGCTGCCAGCTCGGCAGAGGCCAGATAGACGTTAGCGCCGGTACCTAAACGGTTCGGGAAGTTACGGGTAGAGGTGGAAACCACCGTCGCACCGTCGGCGACGCGCGCCTGGTTACCCATACACAGGGAACAGCCAGGGATTTCGATACGCGCCCCGCTCTTACCAAATACGCTGTAGTAACCTTCTTCGGTCAGCTGCGCGGCGTCCATACGGGTTGGCGGCGCCACCCACAGGCGAGTCGGCAACTGGCCTTTGTGGCTGTCCAGCAGCTTACCGGCGGCACGGAAGTGGCCGATGTTGGTCATGCAGGAGCCGATGAACACTTCGTCGATTTTCTCGCCCTGTACGTCAGACAGCAGGCGGGCATCGTCCGGATCGTTCGGCGCGCACAGAATCGGCTCTTTGATATCCGCCAGATCGATGTCGATCACTGCCGCGTATTCCGCGTCAGCATCGGCTTCCAGCAGCTGCGGATCCGCCAGCCATTTCTCCATGCCCTGGATACGACGCTCCAGGGTACGGCGGTCGCCGTAGCCTTCGGCGATCATCCACTTCAGCAGGACGATGTTGGAGTTCAGATACTCAACGATCGGCTCTTTGTTCAGCTTGATGGTGCAACCAGCAGCAGAACGTTCAGCGGAGGCATCGGTCAGCTCGAACGCCTGCTCCACTTTCAGATCCGGCAGACCTTCAATCTCAAGGATGCGGCCAGAGAAGATGTTTTGCTTACCTTTCTTCTCAACGGTCAGCAGGCCCTGCTTGATGGCGTACAGCGGGATCGCGTGGACCAGGTCGCGCAGCGTAATGCCCGGCTGCATTTTACCTTTGAAACGCACCAGCACCGATTCCGGCATATCCAGCGGCATCACGCCGGTCGCGGCGGCGAAGGCCACCAGACCAGAGCCCGCCGGGAAGGAGATACCGATGGGGAAACGGGTGTGGGAGTCGCCGCCGGTGCCCACGGTATCCGGCAGCAGCATGCGGTTCAGCCAGGAGTGGATCACGCCATCGCCCGGACGCAGCGAGACGCCGCCGCGGTTCATAATGAAGTCCGGCAGAGTATGATGCGTGGTGACGTCAACCGGCTTCGGATAGGCCGCAGTGTGGCAGAAGGACTGCATCACCAGGTCAGCGGAGAAGCCCAGGCACGCCAGGTCTTTCAGTTCATCACGGGTCATTGGACCGGTGGTGTCCTGAGAACCGACGGAGGTCATTTTCGGCTCGCAGTAGGCGCCCGGGCGGATACCGGCAACGCCGCAGGCGCGGCCAACCATTTTCTGCGCCAGAGAGAAGCCGCGGGTGCTTTCCGCCACGTCTTTCGCCTGACGGAAGACATCGCTGTGCGGCAGACCCAGCGCTTCACGGGCTTTGGTGGTCAGGCCGCGACCGATGATCAGCGGGATACGGCCGCCGGCACGGACTTCGTCGATCAGCACATCGGTTTTCAGCTCGAAGCTGGCCAGCAGTTCGTTGGTCTCGTGATTACGCACTTCGCCTTTGAACGGGTAAACGTCGATGACGTCGCCCATGTTCAGGTTTGACACATCCACTTCGATAGGCAGCGCGCCCGCATCTTCCATGGTGTTGAAGAAGATTGGCGCGATTTTGCCGCCCAGGCACAGGCCGCCGCCGCGCTTGTTCGGCACGTTCGGGATATCGTCGCCCATAAACCACAGCACCGAGTTGGTGGCCGATTTACGTGAAGAGCCGGTCCCGACCACATCGCCGACGTAGGCCAGCGGGTAGCCTTTCTGCTGCAGGGCTTCGATCTGTTTGATCGGGCCAACCACGCCCGGCTGATCCGGTTCAATGCCTTCGCGGGCGTTTTTCAGCATCGCCAGGGCGTGCAGCGGGATATCCGGACGCGACCAGGCATCCGGCGCCGGAGACAGGTCATCGGTGTTCGTTTCGCCAGTGACCTTGAAAACGGTAACGGTGATTTTCTCTGCCAGCTGCGGGCGGTTCAGGAACCACTCAGCGTCGGCCCAGGATTGCATAACCTGTTTAGCGTGCTCGTTACCCGCTTTCGCTTTCTCTTCCACGTCGTAGAAGTTATCGAACATCAGCAGAGTATGGGACAGCGCTTTCGCGGCAATCGGCGCCAGTTTCGCGTCGTCCAGGGCATCGATCAGCGGGTGGATATTATAACCGCCCTGCATGGTGCCCAGCAGTTCAACGGCTTTTTCAGGGGTAACCAGGGGGGAGGTCGTTTCGCCTTTGGCGATCGCGGCAAGGAATCCAGCTTTAACATAGGCGGCTTCGTCGACGCCCGGCGGTACACGGTTAATCAGCAGGTCTAACAGGAATTCTTCTTCGCCCGCAGGCGGGTTTTTCAGCAGTTCTACCAGCGCGGCCATTTGGGTTGCATCTAAGGGTTTGGCAACAATCCCCATGGCGGCACGCTCAGCTACGTGCTTACGGTATTCTTCTAGCACGACGGTTCTCCTCGCTTCTCATTGTCATAATGCGGCCTACACCTCTTCAATCAATCTGCTTCGGTATGGGCAGTTTGCCGCCTTGACGCATCTTGAAGGATTTAGTGGCTGGGCGATTTTCTTCACGCTCCTGTGAGACAGCAGTTTGTAGGGTAAATGCCCGATACCGCGTCGGCAGCATAGCAGGATTTTTGAAAGGTGTTAATCTGTTTACAAAAAAGCAACATTAAAATTTAGCTGAATCGTTAAGGGCAGGATATTGCAGGCTTTCTGTTCAAATCCCGCGACAAAAATTCCTTTCCGCGTACAACGCCATGGGCCGATCCCAACAATCATCAATAAAAAGCCATACCGCTTACTTATACTCAGCAAACGCGCCGTTTTCGCCGATACTTTAGCGAGATGGGTTACTTTTTGGGTCAGGAGCTTCTATGTCACTGCCGTTCAAACCCCATATTATCACCCTGCTCTGTAGCGCTGGCTTACTCGCGGCGGCGGGAACACTCTATGTGCAAAGCCGTACTCCAGAGACGGTCACTCAGCCGACGGCGCAGCCTGCGCCAGCGCCAGCCGCACCCGCCGCCGCGCAGCCGGTGGCCGCCACCTACACCCAGGCGCAGATTGACCAGTGGGTTGCCCCCATCGCGCTCTACCCGGACAGTCTGCTGTCGCAGGTGCTGATGGCTTCCACCTACCCGGACAACGTCATGCAGGCGGTGCAGTGGTCCCAGGATAACCCCACCATGAAAGGGGATCCCGCCGTTCAGGCTGTTGCCAGCCAGCCGTGGGATCCCAGCGTCAAATCGCTTGTCGCTTTCCCTGCCCTGCTGGCGATGATGGGCGAGAATCCGCCCTGGGTGGAAAATCTGGGTAATGCGTTTTTGGCCCAGCCGCATGATGTGATGGACTCGGTGCAGCGCCTGCGTGCCATCGCCCAGGAGACAGGGACGCTGAAATCCACGCCGCAGCAAAAAGTGATTGTCGCCGCAGCGGCGCCTGTGCCGGCCACCACTTCGAAAAGCAGCACCGTATCAACGTCAAGCACTACCGCGGCGGCGCCTGCGCCAACCCAGGTCATAAAAATAGAACCGACCGACCCGCAGGTGGTCTATGTTCCCAACTACAACCCCTCCACCGTCTATGGTACCTGGCCGAACAGCGCCTATCCTCCGGTCTATCTGCCGCCCCCTCCCGGGGAGCAGTTTACCGATAGCTTCGTCAAAGGCTTCGGTTACAGCCTGGGCGTGGCGACCACCTGGGCGCTGTTCAGCAGCATCGACTGGGATGATGATGATGACTACCACCATCACGATGACGACTACCACCGCGGGGATTACTCGCATAATGGCGATAACATCAATATCAATGTGAATAATTTTAACCGCATTACCGGACAAAACCTGCCGGGCGATCACGTAAACTGGCAGCACAATCCCGCCTATCGCGGTCACGTGCCATACCCCGATAATACCGTCGCCCAGCGCTTTCATCAGACCAACGTATCCGGCGGACTGAGCGCGACCCAGCATGCGCCGGTCGATCGTGAGGCGCAGCGCCAGGCGGCAATGACCCAGCTTCAGCAGCGCAGCGCGTCGACCGCCACGGCAGGCAACCTGGCGGCAAACACCCCCTCGCGCGATGCCCAGCGTCAGGCGGCCTCGGCGCAGTTGAAACAAGCCACCCAGCGCAGCAACTACCGCGGTTACGACAGCGCGCCGACATCAACCCAGCAGCGTCGAGATGCGGCGAAAGCGCAGTTGAAAAACCCGACGCCGCAGCAACAGCAGCGTAGGGAAACCATTAAGAACCACGAGCAGAATGCTACACCGCAGCAGCAACAGCGCCGGCAGCAGCTCCATTCCGCCACGCCCGCCCAGCGCCAGCAGACGGTCAATCATCTGCGCGCCAGCGCCCTTAGCGGCAACGAAAGCCGCGCCCCCTCCTGGCAAGCGCAGCAGGAACGGGGACGACAGAGTCGTCAGTTTTCCAGCGTAAACCGCGAGCAGCGCGACGGCGCCAGAGAGCGTCTTTCTGAACACCATGAACTACGCCGCCGCTGAGGATGAGCAGAATGAGAAACCCATTACCTATTGCCCTGTTCACGTTAATGCTGTCACCGCTTGCCGCCTTCGCCCAGCAGCAATATGCCACCCCCGAGCAGGCCGCAAGCGCGCTGGCCGAGGCGATCGGCCAGCAAAATGACGCGGCGCTGAGCGAGGTGCTTGGCGATAACTGGCAGCATTTTTTACCCCCCGACGGGATCGACCCCACGGCCGTCGACCGCTTCCAGCGCGACTGGCAGGTGAAACATGTGATTGTGCAGCAAGGTGATAACGCCTGGCTCGACGTTGGTAGCGAAGCATGGCGCCTGCCCGTCCCCATCGTCAAATCATCCCAGGGCTGGCGCTTTGATATGGCCGCTGGCGAAGAGGAGATCCTTACCCGCGCTATTGGCCGTAATGAACTGTCGGCAATAGCCGCCATGCACGCCTACGTTGACGCCCAGCAGGATTACTATCAACTGAACCACCGCTGGGCGCAGAAAATCATCAGTAGCGAAGGCAAAAAAGATGGTCTGTACTGGCCCACCTCGCCGGGCGAAGCGCCAAGTCCGCTTGGGCCCGCCTTTAGCCCGACGGTACCCGGCAGCGGCTACCATGGCTACCGCTTCCGCATTATCACCGGTAGAGATGAGCAGAGCGTCGCCTTGCTGGCATGGCCGGTGGCGTGGGGGGAAACCGGCGTGATGAGCTTTATGATCGATCAGCACGATACGGTTTATCAGGCCAATCTCGGTGAAGAGAGTGCGGCAAAGGCCCAGGCGATAACGCGCTTTGCCCCCGACGCTGACGCCGGCTGGCAGGTGGTCAAGCCATAAAAAAACGCCCGGTTACGTATACGCAACCGGGCGTTTTCATTCACTTAGCCCTGGTGGGGCATCAGAGACGGATCGCCGGCAAAGGCTGGTTTCGTACTGGACAATGCCGCTTCGTCAGCGCTGATGCTGCCGGAATTCGCCGCCCATACCCCTTCACTGGTCTTCGTCACCTGCTGATGCTGGGCATTCAGATCCTGGCCCATCGCCGCGATATGGGTCGTTTCCGTGCCGCCGCTGTTATCCGCCCACGGAATCGTGGCGTCAGCCGCGCAGGCTACACCGGATAAGCACGTTGCTGCGACCAGCGCAGTGGTTAAAAAGCGTTTCATCACACACCTCATCGATATCGTTAACTACCTATAAGTTTACTGAGTGACTATTTACAAAGTATGTATGAGGTGTAGCGGTTTATGAATAGCGACATAGTTCTAAACATCAGGCATAAAAAAAGCGGCTCCGGGAGCCGCTTATGCTTTTTGCCTGAAAGAAAAAGTTACTTTTTCTTCGCTTTGGCGTTCGGCAGGTCGGTGATGCTGCCTTCGAAGACTTCTGCCGCCAGGCCAACAGACTCGTGCAGAGTCGGGTGAGCGTGGATAGTCAGCGCGATGTCTTCAGCGTCGCAGCCCATTTCGATAGCCAGGCCGATCTCACCCAGCAGCTCGCCGCCGTTGGTGCCGACAATCGCGCCGCCGATAACACGGTGGGTCTCTTTGTCGAAGATCAGTTTGGTCATACCGTCTGCGCAGTCGGAAGCGATAGCACGGCCGGAAGCCGCCCACGGGAAGGTGGCGGTTTCGTAGCTGATGCCTTTCTCTTTCGCTTCTTTCTCAGTCAGGCCGACCCATGCCACTTCTGGCTCGGTGTAGGCGATGGACGGGATCACTTTCGGATCGAAGTAGTGTTTCAGGCCGGAGATAACTTCAGCGGCAACGTGACCTTCGTGGACGCCTTTGTGCGCCAGCATCGGCTGACCGACGATATCGCCGATAGCAAAGATGTGCGGCACGTTGGTGCGCATTTGTTTGTCAACGCGGATGAAGCCACGATCGTCCACTTCCACGCCCGCTTTGCCTGCGTCGAGGTTTTTGCCGTTCGGTACGCGACCGATAGCCACCAGTACGGCGTCGTAACGCTGTGCTTCCGCTGGCGCTTTTTTGCCTTCCATGGAAACGTAAATACCGTCTTCTTTCGCTTCAACGGCAGTCACTTTGGTTTCCAGCATCAGGTTGAATTTCTTGCTGATGCGTTTAGTGAAGACTTTAACCACGTCTTTATCGGCCGCCGGGATAACCTGGTCGAACATTTCAACCACGTCAATCTCTGAACCCAGCGCATGGTATACGGTACCCATTTCCAGACCGATGATACCGCCGCCCATGACCAGCATGCGTTTCGGTACGGATTTCAGCTCCAGGGCGTCGGTGGAGTCCCATACGCGAGGATCTTCATGCGGGATAAATGGCAGTTGAATCGGACGGGAACCCGCCGCGATGATGGCGTTGTCGAAGTTGATCACGGTTTTGCCGTTTTCGCCTTCCACTTCCAGGGTGTTAGCGCCGGTGAATTTACCCAGACCGTTAACCACCTTCACTTTACGCCCTTTGGCCATGCCAGCCAGACCACCGGTCAGCTGAGTGATGACTTTTTCTTTCCAGGTGCGGATCTTGTCAATATCAGTTTTCGGTTCGCCGAAAACGATGCCGTGTTCGGCCAGCGCTTTCGCTTCTTCGATAACTTTTGCCACGTGCAGCAGCGCTTTAGAAGGGATACAACCCACGTTCAGGCACACCCCACCGAGGGTGCTGTAACGTTCTACGATGACGGTTTCCAGACCTAAATCAGCGCAACGGAAAGCTGCAGAGTAGCCTGCAGGACCTGCCCCAAGTACCACGACCTGAGTTTTGATTTCAGTACTCATCATGACCTCTGTAATTTATATCCGGCGGGTCTGACGCTATTATTCTTACGCCCAAGTCCACCGGGACGTTCTATCCGCGTGTATTTTACAAAATTGTTAACAATTTTTAAACAACAAACGGCAAACGATTTTGTCCTTTGTTGCTGATAATCCCAAACAGCCTGAGGTTATCAGAAAAAAGCCGGCCGTCAGGCCGGCTTTTTCGATTACATCACCAGGCGGCGAATGTCGCTCAGGGTGTTGTTGATGATGGTAATGAAGCGGGCACCATCAGCACCGTCGATCACGCGGTGGTCGAAGGACAGAGAGATCGGCAGCATCAGACGCGGCACGAACTCTTTACCATTCCATACCGGCTCCATCGCGGACTTAGACACGCCGAGGATGGCCACTTCCGGCGCGTTAACAATCGGCGCGAAGTGGGTCGTACCCAGGCCGCCGATGCTGGAGATGGTGAAGCAACCGCCCTGCATTTCGCCCGCCGTCAGTTTGCCATCGCGCGCTTTCTTCGAGATGGTGGTCAGTTCGCGAGACAGCTCGGTGATGCTCTTCTTGTTCACGTCTTTAAAGACCGGAACCACCAGACCGTTCGGGGTATCAACCGCCACACCGATGTTGATGTATTTCTTCAGCGTCAGGCGCTGACCATCTTCGGAGAGCGAGCTGTTGAAGCGCGGCATCTGCTCAAGCGCAGCGGCCACGGCTTTCATGATGAAGACAACCGGGGTGAATTTCACGTCCAGTTTACGCTTCTCAGCTTCGGCGTTCTGCTGCTTACGGAACGCTTCCAGATCGGTGATATCGGTTTTATCGAAGTGGGTAACGTGCGGGATCATGACCCAGTTACGGCTCAGGTTAGCACCAGAGATTTTCTGGATACGGCCCAGCTCCACTTCTTCGATTTCGCCGAACTTGCTGAAGTCAACCTTCGGCCATGGCAGCATGCCCGGGATACCGCCGCCAGCGGCAGCCGCCGGTGCGGATTCAGCGCGTTTAACGGCTTCTTTCACGTAGGCCTGAACGTCTTCGCGCAGGATACGACCTTTACGGCCGGTGCCTTTCACTTTCGCCAGGTTAACGCCGAACTCGCGCGCCAGGCGGCGAATCAGCGGAGTCGCGTGAACGTAAGCATCGTTTTCAGCGAATTCGGTTTTGCCTTCTGCTTTCGCAGCCGGTGCCGCGGCAGGCTTAGCGGCCTGAGCCGGTGCAGCAGCCGGTGCCGGTGCAGCAGCCTGAGCCGGAGCGGCGGCAGGCGCAGCGCCTTCCACTTCGAAGACCATGATCAGGGAGCCGGTTTTGACTTTATCGCCGGTGCTGATTTTGATCTCTTTGACGGTGCCCGCGAACGGCGCCGGCACTTCCATAGACGCTTTGTCGCCTTCGACGGTGATCAGGGACTGCTCAGCAGCCACTTTATCGCCGACTTTCACCATCACTTCGGTGACTTCAACTTCGTCGCCGCCGATGTCCGGGACGTTAACGTCTTTCGCGCCGGCAGCAGCAGCCGGTGCCGCGGCAGCCGGAGCGGCAGCCTGTGCCGGAGCGGCCGCAGGCGCAGCGCCCGCGACTTCGAAGATCATGATCAGGGAGCCGGTGGATACTTTATCGCCGGTGTTGATTTTGATCTCTTTCACGGTACCCGCGAACGGCGCTGGCACTTCCATAGAGGCCTTATCGCCTTCTACGGTGATCAGGGATTGCTCAGCGGCGATGGTGTCGCCCACTTTAACCATGATCTCGGTAACTTCAACTTCATCGCCGCCGATATCCGGGACGTGCACTTCTTTCGCTGCCGCGGCGGCGGCTGGCGCAGCAGCGGCCGGAGCGGCTTCTTTCTTCTCTTCCTGCGCAGGTGCAGCGGCTGCTGCACCCTCGGCGGAATCGAAAATCATAATCAGTTTGCCAGTCTCGGTTTTGTCGCCGACGGAGACTTTAATCTCTTTCACGACGCCAGCCTGCGGAGACGGGACTTCCATAGAGGCTTTATCGCCTTCTACGGTGATCAGCGACTGTTCAGCTTCTACTTTGTCGCCAACTTTGACCAGGATCTCGGTGATTTCAACTTCATCAGCCCCGATGTCCGGTACTTTGATTTCGATAGCCATTATTCTTTTACCTCTTACGCCAGACGCGGGTTAACTTTTTCTGCATCGATGTCGAATTTCGCGATCGCGTCAGCGACCACTTTCTTATCGATTTCACCACGTTTAGCCAGTTCGCCCAGCGCTGCAACGACCACATAGGAAGCATCAACTTCGAAGTGGTGACGCAGGTTTTCACGGCTGTCGGAACGACCGAAGCCATCGGTACCCAGTACGCGGTAATCGTCAGCCGGTACGTAAGTACGAACCTGCTCGGCGAACAGTTTCATATAGTCAGTGGATGCCACAGCCGGAGCGTCGTTCATCACCTGAGCGATGTACGGCACGCGCGGGGTTTCCAGCGGGTGCAGCATGTTCCAGCGTTCGCAATCCTGGCCATCACGCGCCAGTTCGGTGAAGGAGGTGACGCTGTACACGTCAGAGCCCACGCCGTAGTCTTTCGCCAGGATCTGCGCTGCTTCACGGACGTGACGCAGGATAGAACCGGAGCCCAGCAGCTGAACTTTACCTTTGCTACCTTCGATGGTTTCGAGTTTGTAGATACCTTTACGGATACCTTCCTCGGCGCCTTCCGGCATCGCCGGCATGTGGTAGTTTTCGTTCAGGGTCGTGATGTAGTAGTAAACGTTCTCTTGTTTCTCACCGTACATACGCTCCAGGCCGTCATGCATGATGACCGCCACTTCGTAGGCGTAGGACGGATCGTAAGAGATACAGTTCGGGATAGTCAGAGACTGAATATGGCTGTGGCCATCTTCGTGCTGCAGACCTTCGCCGTTCAGCGTCGTACGACCGGAAGTACCACCGATCAGGAAGCCGCGAGCCTGCTGGTCGCCTGCCTGCCAGCACAGGTCGCCGATACGCTGGAACCCGAACATCGAGTAGTAGATGTAGAACGGGATCATCGGCAGGTTGTTGGTGCTGTAAGAGGTCGCCGCAGCCAGCCAGGATGCGCCTGCGCCCAGCTCGTTGATCCCTTCCTGCAGGATCTGGCCTTTTTCGTCTTCTTTGTAGTAAGCAACCTGCTCACGGTCCTGCGGGGTGTACTGCTGACCGTTCGGGCTGTAGATACCGATCTGACGGAACAGACCTTCCATACCGAAAGTACGCGCTTCGTCGGCGATGATCGGCACGAGGCGGTCTTTGATGGATTTGTTCTTCAGCATCACGTTCAGGGCACGAACGAACGCGATAGTGGTAGAGATCTCTTTATTCTGCTCTTCCAGCAGCGGGCGGAAATCTTCCAGCGTCGGCAGCTCCAGCTTCTCAGTGAAGTTCGGCTGACGGCTCGGCAGATAGCCGTGCAGTTTCTGACGCTGAGCGTGCAGATAGGTGTGCTCTTCGGAACCTTCCGGGAAGGTTACGTACGGCAGTTTTTCCAGATCGGCATCGGCAACCGGCACGTTGAAACGATCGCGGACGTAGCGAACGCCGTCCATGTTCATTTTCTTAACCTGGTGAGCGATGTTCTTACCTTCAGCAGTATCACCCATGCCGTAACCTTTGATGGTATGGGCGAGGATGACGGTCGCTTTGCCTTTGGTTTCCTGCGCTTTCTTCAGTGCAGCATAAACTTTCTTCGGATCGTGGCCGCCGCGGTTCAGAGCCCAAATCTGCTCGTCAGTCCAGTCGGCAACCAGCGCGGCGGTCTCCGGATATTTACCGAAGAAGTGCTCGCGCACATAAGCGCCGTCTTTGGATTTGAAGGTCTGGTAGTCACCGTCAACGGTTTCTTCCATCAGCTGAATCAGCTTACCGCTGGTGTCTTTACGCAGCAGCTCATCCCAACGACCGCCCCAGATAACCTTGATAACGTTCCAGCCAGCGCCCGCGAAGATGCCTTCCAGTTCGTTAATGATTTTGCCGTTACCGGTGACCGGACCATCAAGACGCTGCAGGTTACAGTTGATAACGAAGACCAGGTTGTCCAGCTTCTCACGGGTCGCGATGGTGATCGCGCCTTTAGATTCCGGCTCGTCCATCTCACCGTCGCCCAGGAACGCGTAAACGGTTTGTTTGGAGGTGTCTTTCAGACCACGGTGTTCCAGATATTTCAGGAATTTAGCCTGATAAATCGCCCCGATTGGGCCCAGGCCCATAGAAACGGTCGGGAACTGCCAGAATTCCGGCATCAGTTTCGGGTGCGGATAAGAGGATAGACCTTTACCGTGAACTTCCTGACGGAAGTTGTTCATCTGCTCTTCAGTCAGACGACCTTCCAGGAAAGCACGCGCATAAACGCCCGGAGAGATGTGACCCTGGAAGTACACCAGGTCGCCGCCATCCTGCTCATTGCGTGCGCGGAAGAAGTGGTTGAAGCACACTTCGTAGAAGGTTGCGGAAGACTGGAAAGAAGCCATGTGGCCGCCCAGTTCGAGATCTTTTTTCGATGCGCGCAGAACGGTCATGATGGCGTTCCAGCGGATCGCAGAACGGATACGACGTTCCAGATCCAGATTACCCGGATATTCCGGTTCATCTTCAACGGCAATAGTGTTTACGTAACCGCCGGTCGATGCGCCAGCAGCCACTTTCACCCCGCCTTTGCGGGCTTCAGAAAGGAGTTGGTCAATAAGATACTGAGCGCGCTCAACACCTTCTTCACGGATGACCGATTCGATCGCCTGTAGCCAGTCGCGAGTTTCGATCGGATCCACGTCATTTGGTAAACGTTCTGACATGGGGGGTATTCCTTATCTATCTAATCGTTGATTAATCTGGAACCTGTCCCATTGAACTCTTCGTTCTTCACCTTTGAACAACCAAAAATTCAATAAGACAGGTTCTGCGTTTAGTTGCCGCGCTCTAAAAATGGCGCTTAAGAACCGGAGTTCTCGTCCTTTCGTTGCTGTAAACGACGCAGCGAGCGTTCTCTACGACTCTGCTCACGGCTACGGTCCAGCAAAATTTCCTCAATGAACGCCAGGTGACGGTGCGACGCCTCACGCGCCTGCTCCGGCTCCCCGGCCATTATCGCCTCGAAAATGCGAGTGCGATGGTTGCTGACCAACGGGAGCATTTCCCGGCGGGCATACAGCAATTCAAAGTTCTGACGCACGTTTTGCGCCAGCATCGGCTCCATACACCTTAGCAGATGGAGCAAAACCACATTGTGTGCCGCCTCGGTGACGGCGATTTGGTACTGGACGACGGCGCCGGACTCGGCGTCCAGATCGCCCGACTGCTGAGCCCGCTCAATAGCCTGATGCAGCTCGCGGATACGGTCGCGATCTTCATCATTGCTGCGCAGCGCCGCGTAATAAGCCGCAATGCCTTCCAGCGCGTGACGGGTCTCAAGCAGATCGAATTGGGATTCAGGGTGATCGGACAGCAGCTCGACCAGCGGATCGCTGAAGCTCTGCCACAGGCGGCTCTGTACAAACGTTCCACCTCCCTGACGACGAAGCAACAGGCCCTTGGCTTCGAGGCGTTGAATCGCCTCACGCAGCGAGGGGCGGGAAACGTCGAACTGTTTAGCCAGTTCGCGTTCAGGCGGGAGTTTTTCACCGGGGCGCAAGGTCCCCTCAAGGATCAGAAACTCCAGCTGCTGCTCTATCACATCGGATAATTTTGGTTGGCGGATTTTGCTGTAGGCCATATTCCCTGTCTCTGCCATTAGCCCGGAGTCAATTGGTCTTACCAATTTAAAGTTCGTAGCGCTAAAGTAACAAAGTATTCACCTTCTGTCCATACAGGTTTTGATTGAAATCAGTAAACCACGGACATTTTAACAACCTTACAGAAATAACATTTCAGAAATGTAACCTTGCACAAATGTTACGTTTACTCATAAAGAGGTAGCATTAACTTAATGGAAACGAAAAATTACGCTATCTGAACCGATTCAACGACCAGATAAGTGAATATAAAGGCAGTAAATGCGAATAAATAACCAAATGAGAACAATGCGTCGGAATAATACTGAATGTGTCTATTGATGTCTTTTTAAACACATGGTCATCATCCCTTCATAAAGCAGGTGCATTCAAACGCGCTTACCACTATTCTCCCTGAGACGAAAGGCCTTTTTCTGAATTACTGCATCGCCTTCCGTAAACAAAACAATACAGAAACGGAAGTCGAAAAATACACAAACACAACAATATGTGCGCGCCATCACTCAGGTAAAAAGTGGGCCACTTCGCCCAAATTTTCGCTGGCTATGCTTTCTGGCAGGGACAGCAGTGAAGCAGCAACCTGACGGATGACGTACACAAAAAATAACCACACACGAGGTTTCATATGGAAGGTCAACAGCACGGCGATCGGCTGAAGCGCGGCCTCAAAAACCGCCATATCCAGCTCATCGCGCTGGGCGGGGCTATCGGCACCGGCCTGTTTCTGGGGAGCGCGTCCGTCATTCAGTCCGCCGGCCCGGGTATCATTCTTGGTTATGCGATTGCCGGTTTTATCGCCTTTCTGATCATGCGTCAGCTGGGCGAAATGGTGGTGGAAGAGCCGGTAGCCGGTTCGTTTAGCCACTTTGCTTATAAATACTGGGGCGGCTTTGCCGGCTTCGCCTCCGGCTGGAACTACTGGGTGCTGTATGTCCTGGTAGCCATGGCGGAACTGACCGCCGTCGGCAAATATATCCAGTTCTGGTGGCCGGAAATCCCGACCTGGGCCTCAGCGGCGGTTTTCTTCATCGCCATCAACGCCATTAACCTGACCAACGTGAAAGTGTTCGGTGAAATGGAGTTCTGGTTTGCCATTATCAAAGTGGTCGCCGTCGTGGCGATGATTTTGTTCGGCGGCTGGCTGCTGTTCAGCGGAAACGGCGGCCCGCAGGCGACGGTACGTAACCTGTGGGATCAAGGCGGGTTCCTGCCGCACGGCTTTACCGGGCTGGTGATGATGATGGCGATCATCATGTTCTCCTTCGGCGGTCTCGAGCTGGTGGGTATCACCGCGGCGGAAGCGGATAACCCGGAGCAAAGCATTCCGAAAGCCACCAACCAGGTTATCTACCGTATCCTGATCTTCTATGTTGGCTCGCTGGCGGTCCTGCTCTCGCTGCTGCCGTGGACGCGCGTGACCGCGGACACCAGTCCGTTCGTCCTGATTTTCCATGAGCTTGGCGATACGCTGGTGGCAAACGCCCTCAACGTGGTGGTGCTGACGGCGGCCCTGTCGGTATATAACAGCTGCGTCTACTGCAACAGCCGTATGCTGTTCGGCCTTGCCCAGCAGGGGAACGCGCCGAAAGCGCTGCTCAGCGTCGACAAACGCGGCGTGCCGGTCAATACCATTCTCGTCTCCGCCGTGGTCACCGCCCTGTGTGTGCTGATCAACTACCTGGCGCCGGAATCCGCATTTGGCCTGCTGATGGCGCTGGTGGTCTCCGCCCTGGTGATCAACTGGGCGATGATCAGCCTCGCGCATATCAAATTCCGTCGCGCCAAACAGCAGCAGGGCGTCACCACCCGCTTCCCCGCCCTCTTCTACCCGCTGGGTAACTGGGTGTGCCTGCTGTTTATGGCCGCGGTGCTGATCATTATGCTGATGACCCCGGGGATGGCGATTTCCGTTTGGCTGATCCCGGTATGGATCGCAGTGCTGGGCGTGGGTTATCTGTTTAAACAGAAAGCCGCCGCCACCGTAAAAGCACAATAATACATCTCATCAATAATTCTCTTTGCTCTGCGCCCTCCCTTAATAACGGGCGCAGAGCATTGTTATCTGCTTCACACTTTCCCTTCCATAGCTTATTTATCCATATCGTCAACGCGTTCCTGCAACGTAATTCTCTCGATAGCAGCCAATAATTCTCTCCATACTGCAACGGAGAGACCGCACATGGCAGACAATAGACTTTCAATAAAAGAAAAGATTGGTTATGGGATGGGGGATGCCGGATGCAATATCATCTTTGGCGCCATCATGCTGTTTGTTAACTATTTTTATACCGATATCTTCGGCCTGGCGCCGGCGCTGGTGGGCGTACTGCTGCTGTCGGTGCGCGTCATCGATGCGGTGACCGACCCGATCATGGGCGCCCTCGCCGACCGCACCCGCAGTAAATATGGCCGCTTTCGTCCATGGCTGCTGTGGATTGCCTTCCCCTACGCCCTGTTCAGCGTGCTGATGTTCACCACTCCTGAGTGGACCTATAACAGCAAAGTCATCTATGCGTTTGTCACCTACTTTCTGCTGTCGATTACCTATACCGCGATTAATATACCCTACTGCTCGCTGGGAACGGTGATGACCGCCGACCCGAAAGAACGTGTTGCCTGCCAGTCCTATCGTTTCGTGATGGTGGGTATCGCCACGCTGCTGCTGTCATTGACGCTGTTGCCCATGGCCGACTGGTTCGGCGGTGCCGATAAAGCAAAAGGCTATCAGATGGCGATGACCGTGCTGGCCTTTATCGGCATGTGTATGTTCCTGTTCTGCTTCGCCACCGTGCGCGAACGCATCCACCCGGCGGTGCAGACCAATGATGAACTGAAAAAAGATCTCAAAGACGTGTGGAAAAATGACCAGTGGGTACGCATCCTGCTGCTCACGCTATGCAACGTCTGTCCGGGCTTTATCCGCATGGCCGCCACCATGTACTACGTCACCTGGGTGATGGGGCAAAGCACCCATTTTGCCACGCTGTTTATCAGCCTCGGCGTGGTCGGGATGATGATTGGCAGCATGCTGGCAAAAGTCCTCACCGACCGCTGGTGCAAACTGCAGGTCTTCTTCTGGACCAACATCGTGCTGGCGATCTTCTCCTGCGCCTTCTATTTCTTTAATCCGCACGCCACCACGCTGATTATGGTGCTCTACTTCCTGCTCAATATCCTGCATCAGATCCCCTCCCCGCTGCACTGGTCGCTGATGTCCGATGTTGACGACTACGGCGAGTGGAAAACCGGCAAGCGCATCACCGGTATTAGCTTCTCCGGCAATCTGTTTTTCCTTAAAGTCGGCCTGGCGGTCGCCGGGGCGATGGTCGGATTCCTGCTGTCATGGTACGGCTACGACGCCGGCGCCAAAGCGCAAAGCGCCTCGGCCCTCAACGGCATCGTGCTGCTGTTCTCGGTCATCCCCGGCGTCGGCTACCTGATCACCGCCGGCGTGGTGCGCCTGCTTAAAGTTGACCGCACCCTGATGCGCCAGATTCAGAGCGATTTAGAGAAGCGCCGCAGCAACTACAGCGAGCTGAATGAATACCAGGAACTGAAAACCAGTGAACACGTAAGGAAAGCCTGATGAACAACTGGCCAAACCCCTTTATTGAGCAACGCGCAGATCCCTTTATTCTGCGCCACCTGAATCATTACTACTTTATTGCCTCAGTGCCGGAATACGACCGGCTGGAGATCCGGCGCGCGGCAACCCTGGAGGGGTTGCGCGATGCTGAGCCGGTAGTGGTGTGGCGCGCACCGCAAAGCGGGCCGATGAGCCAGCTGATTTGGGCGCCGGAGCTACATGAGATAGACGGTAAGTGGTATATCTATTTTGCCGCCACCCATACCCACGATCTGGATGCGCTGGGCATGTTCCAGCATCGCATGTTCGTTATCGAGTGCGCCGACAGCGATCCGCTGACCGGCCGCTGGCAGGAAAAAGGCCAGGTGGAGACGCCTTTCGATACCTTCGCCCTCGATGCCACCACCTTTATCCATCAGGGCAAACGCTGGTACCTGTGGGCGCAAAAATCTCCGCATATCGAGGGCAACTCAAACCTGTATCTCGCTGAAATGGCCAACCCGTGGACGCTAAAAGGCGAGCCGGTCATGCTGAGCAAGCCGGAGTTCGACTGGGAGTGCCGGGGATTTAAGGTTAATGAAGGACCCGCAGTGCTGGTGCATGGCGATAAGCTTTTCATCAGCTATTCCGCCAGCGCCACCGATGAAAACTACTGCATGGGATTGCTCTGGATCGACCGGGAGGCCGATCCGCTGCAGCCGGAAAACTGGCATAAAGCCCCGCAGCCAGTGTTCCGGACCAGCTATGAAAACCGCCAGTATGGCCCGGGCCATAACAGTTTTACCCAAACGCCGGCGGGGGAAGATGTGCTGGTATATCACGCGCGGAATTACACCGAGATTGAAGGCGACCCGCTGTATGATCCCAATCGTCATACGCGGCTAAAACTCGTCGCCTGGAGAGAGGACGGCATGCCCGACTTCGGCATCCCGCCGGCGGATACGCTGTAGCGGTTCGGTATGCTGCCCGCAGGCGCGGGTTCTCCAGGCCGGGTCAGGCGAAGCCGCCCCCCGGCAACATGACAAGCGCGGCGTCAGATATAGCGCCCGGCGGCGCTATTGCTTGCCGGCCTGCGTGGTGTGAGCCCCAGGCCGGATAAGCGCAGCACCATCCGGCAATCAAAGCCCCGCAGGTGGGGTATCCTGACAGATAAAGTACGAGCGCAGGCCGTTACACCAGGGTGCCGTAGATCGTCAGCAGCGCCATGATCACCACCACCACCAGCGAGGTTTTCTTGGCCATCGACACCGCGGCCTTTGGGGTCGCCACTTTATCCACGTGCGGTTCACGGGCCAGGGAATACTGCGCCAGGCGGGTCAATACCTGATACTGCGACGAATGGCGGTCGCCTAACGATGCAAACCACGCCGGAAGCGCTTTCTCTCCATGCCCCACCAGGGCATAGACAACCCCCACCAGACGCACCGGCAGCCAGTCGACAATATGCAGGATACCATCGATTCCAGACTGCAAACGGTGATGCGGCGTCTGGTAACGCGCCAGCCACGTCTGCCAGGCACGCAGAACGCAATAAGCGATAAGCGTCAGCGGCCCCCACGCCCCACCCACCACAAACCAAAAGAGTGGCGCCAGGTAGTAACGATAGTTAATCCATAACAGCGCATTTTGCAGTTCGCTAAGGTACTCGCGCTCATCACAGCCCGGCGGGACGCCATGGATCAACGTCAGCTCGCTGGCCATCGCATCGCAGGCGCGGCTGTCATTGCGCGACGCCGCTTTCAGATAGGCATGATAGTGCAGCCGAACCTTGCCGGCGCCGATGCACAGCAGACCCAGCAAGATCCAGAACACCAGCAGCGGTACGTTGAACAGCTGCCCCTGCAGCAAGCGCTGAACGAGGTAGACCACCGCGACGGCGACCAGGGTCATCAGCAGCGTTCCCGGCAACGAGAAATGTTTTATCCGGCGAAACACCACCTCCAGCCGATGATCAAGCTGCCAGTGTTCGCCCAGTTTAAACAGGCGTTCAGCGATAAGCACCAGCAGCGTAGTAAACAGCGTCATGAGGTCTCCTTTTCTGACGGCGCGCTGAGCAGCGCACGAAATTTTTTCCAGTCAAAGGCCGGTCCCGGGTCTGTCTTGCGCACGGGCGCGATATCGCTATGGCCCGTGATGTTTGTGGCGATGGCAGGATAAATCGTGATAAGCAGATCCGTCACCGCCGCCAGCTGCTGGTACTGCGCATCGGTATACGCCAGGGTATCCGTGCCTTCCAGCTCTATGCCGATGGAAAAGTCATTGCAGCGTTCGCGCCCCTGATAGCAGGAGACCCCCGCATGCCACGCACGCTTATCGAAAGGCACATACTGCACGATTTCACCATCACGCCGAATCAGACAATGCGCCGAAACGCGCAGATGAGCGATCTCGGCAAAGAAAGGATGCGCGTGCGGATCCAGGGTGCCGGTGAACAGCGCGTCAATCCATGGACCACCAAATTCACCTGGTGGCAGGCTAATGTTATGCACCACCAGTAAGGAAGGGGCTTCTTCATCCGGACGGCAGTCATGGTGCGGCGAGGGAACCCGACGCGCGCCGACCAGCCATCCCTCGTTCAACTGCATGCGGGATCTCCTTTCGCGAACTCATGCTTCCGGGCCACACGCCGGCCCAAAGGATGAAGTGTGTATGGTACTGAAACGTCGTTCAGGTTAGCATGTTTCCCACTTCTGAATCTTATCTATCTGGAGCTTTATCATGTCGCCTCGTCGTTACAACCCCGACCGCCGCCGTGACGTGCTGCTGGAACGAATTAATCTCGATATTACCGATGCTGTCGCACACTCCCTGCGGGAAGATTTGGGCGGCGAAGTCGACGCCAGCAACGATATTAGCGCACAATTATTGCCGCAGGATGCTCGCTCCCATGCGGTGGTCATTACCCGCGAAGATGGGGTCTTCTGTGGTAAACGCTGGGTGGAAGAGGTCTTCATTCAGCTCGCCGGTGACGACGTGACTATCACCTGGCACGTCGCCGATGGCGACGCGGTCAAAGCCGATCAACCCCTGTTCGAGCTGGAAGGCCCATCGCGCATTCTGCTCACTGGCGAACGTACGGCGCTGAACTTTGTGCAAACCTTCTCCGGCGTCGCCAGCGTCGTCCGCCGCTATGTCGACCTGCTGGCCGGCACCAAAACCCAACTCCTGGATACGCGTAAAACGCTGCCAGGGCTGCGTACCGCGCTGAAATACGCGGTTCTCTGCGGCGGCGGCGCCAACCATCGTCTGGGGCTGTTCGACGCTTTCCTGATTAAAGAAAACCACATCATCGCCTCCGGCTCGATCCGTCAGGCGGTGGAGAAGGCGTTCTGGCTGCATCCTGATGTGCCGGTGGAAGTGGAAGTGGAAACGCTGGATGAGCTGGAGCAGGCGTTAAAAGCCGGGGCCGATATCATTATGCTCGATAACTTCACCACCGACCTGATGCGCGAGGCGGTGAAAATCACCGCTGGCCAGGCGGCGCTGGAGGTCTCCGGCAACGTCACCTCTGACACTATCCGCGAATTTGCCGAGACCGGGGTCGACTATATCTCCGTCGGGGCCCTGACCAAACATGTGCAGGCGCTCGACCTGTCGATGCGTTTCCGCTGAGGATTTGGCCTTCACGCTTCCGGGCGTGAAGGCCTGAATTTGCGACCCGACTCGCAGTCGCTCTTGCTCGCCATGCAATACCGGTAAAAACCCTGGAACCCGGTTTCCCGGATCGTTTTCGTCTCCTCGCCTGCCCCCCAGAATCCCGTCACAGTGCTCCTGTCACAACAAGGAGCGACTTATGGATAAACAACGAGGTTTTACCCTGATTGAACTGATGGTGGTCATCGGCATCATCGCCATTCTCAGCGCCATCGGCATCCCGGCCTACCAGAACTACCTGCGTAAAGCCGCCCTCACCGACCTGCTGCAGACCTTTGTCCCCTACCGGACGGCAATCGAACTTTGCGCGCTCGATCATGGCGGCCTGACGACATGCGACGGCGGCAGCAATGGCATCCCCTCGCCAACAACCACGCGCTACCTCTCCGCCATGAGCGTGGCCAAAGGCGTCGTTACCCTCACCGGCCAGGAAAGTCTCAACGGACTGGGCGTCACCCTGACCCCGACCTGGGATAACGCCGAAGGCGTCACCGGCTGGCAGCGGGTCTGCACTATCACCGACAACAGCGCACTTCAACAGGCCTGCGAAGACGTTTTCCGGGTGAAGTGAGGGCGACAATATGAAAACAGAACAGCTGATCCCTCTCTGTCGTCGCCATCACGCCCTGCTGCTGCACAGCGATGAGCAGACGATATCCATTGCGGTGGTCGATACCCCACCGACAGAGCTAATGGAGGCGCTGCGTTTCGCGACGCAAAAACGGATCGATATTGAATGCTGGAGCCAGGAGCAGATGGATAAGCGCCTGCAAGTCCAGGAAAAGCAGGCGCTGCTGGCGCAAAATGCAGGGCCGGAAAACATCGCCGAGCGGGTCAACCAGATCCTCGAGCAGGCCCTGCGTCAGCGGGCGTCCGATATTCATATCGAGCCCACGGAAGCGCACTTAAGGATCCGCCTGCGTGTCGATGGCGTGCTACACGCTCTGCCGCTGCTGGCGCCCGAGCTGGCCGCGCCGGTTATCGCACGTCTCAAGGTGATGGCCAATCTCGATATCGCCGAGCATCGTTTGCCGCAGGATGGCCAGTTCGCGCTGAACCTCGCCGGACGGCCGCTCTCCTTTCGCATCGCCACCCTGCCCTGCCGCTATGGCGAGAAAATTGTCCTGCGCCTTCTGCATCAGGTTGACCAGGCGCTGGATCTGGAGGCTCTCGGCCTCTCATCCTCTCAGCTGGCGGCCTTTCGCCAGGCCCTGAATCAGCCGCAGGGGCTGCTGCTGGTCACTGGCCCAACCGGAAGCGGGAAAACGGTGACCCTCTACAGCGCCCTGCAGGCCCGAAACCGGGAGCAAGTGAACATCTGTAGCGTCGAGGATCCTCTGGAGATCCCTATCGCCGGGATGAACCAGACGCAAATCAATCCGCGCGCCGGGCTGACCTTTCACAGCGTGCTGCGCGCCCTGTTACGCCAGGACCCGGATATTGTGATGGTGGGTGAAATCCGCGATGCCGAAACCGCTGAAATCGCGCTGAAAGCCGCTCAAACGGGCCATCTGGTGCTCTCTACCCTGCACACCAATTCCACCAGCGAAACCCTCACTCGCCTGCAGCAAATGGGCATCGCCCGCTGGATGATCTCTTCTGCGCTCTCGCTGGTTATCGCCCAGCGTCTGGTCCGCAAGCTGTGCCCCCACTGCCGGCGCAATGCCGGCAGCGCCGCCGACCTGCCGCACAGTCTGTGGCCCCGTCCGCTGCCGCGCTGGCAGGCAGCAGGCTGCGAAAACTGTTATCACGGGTATCATGGCCGTCTGGCGCTGTTCGAGGTCTTGCCTGTCACCCCGGGGCTACGTCAGGGGATAGTCCAGGGACTCAACGCTCTTGAGATCGAATCTCTGGCGCGAGCCGCGGGCATGATGACGCTCTTTGAAAGCGGATGTCAGGCTATCGAACAGGGGTTGACGAGCCTCGAAGAGGTGGTGCGGGTACTGGGGATCCCCCATGGCGACTAAGCGTCTCTGGCGCTGGCGAGGCGTCGATGCACAAGGCGCTCCTTGTCAGGGGATGCTATGGCAAGCCAGTCGTCCGGAGGTGCTGCATCACCTCCAGCAGCAGCGCATCATGCCGCTGGCTATACGCCGCTGTTCGGTGAAGCAAAGCCTGTGGCACCCGCGCTACAGCAGCGAAACCATCCGCCAGTTGGCAACCCTGCTGCAGGCCGGGCTACCGCTGGCGGAAGGGTTATCACTGTTGGCGCAGCAGCAACCGCATGCGCAGTGGCAGGCGCTGCTTGAGGCGCTGGGCCGCGAACTGGCCCAGGGCGTAGCCTTCTCTGCCGCACTGGCGCAGTGGCCGCAGGCTTTTCCGCCACTGTATCTGGCGATGATTAGCACCGGCGAACTGACGGGCAAGCTCGATATTTGCTGCCAGCAGCTGGCCAACCAGCAGCAGGAGCAGCAGCGGCTTGCCGGCAAGGTCAAAAAGGCGCTGCGCTACCCGCTAATCGTGCTCACTCTGGCGTTGCTGGTGGTGCTTGGAATGCTCTATTTTGTCCTTCCCGAATTCACCGCCATCTACCAGACGTTCAATACGCCGCTGCCGTTGTTGACGCGAATGGTTATTGCGGCAGGCGACATGCTGAGCCGCGGCTGGCCGTTGCTGTTGGCCTTTCTGCTGAGCCCGCTGCTGCTCAACCAGCTGGTCCGGCAGCGCGCCGACTGGCTGCTGCGTCGCCAGCAGTTGCTTAACGCGCTCCCTCTCGTCGGCCCCCTGATCGGCGGCCAACAGCTGAGCCTGATATTCACCGTTCTGGCGTTAACCCAAAGCGCCGGTATCAGCTTTCTGCAGGGGCTGCAAAGCGTTGAAGAGACCCTGTCGTGCCCGCTGTGGCGCCAGCGCCTGGCGCAGGCCCGCGCGCTGATCGTTCAGGGGGATCCGATCTGGCAGGCGTTAAGCCGCTGCGGCGGTTTTACACCGCTGTGTCTGCAGCTCATCCGCACGGGGGAAAGCGCGGGGGCGCTGGATCAGATGCTGGAAAACCTGGCGCATCATCATCGTGAGCAGACCCATCAGCGAGCCGACAGTCTGGCTGCGCATCTGGAACCCCTGATGCTGGTAATAACCGGCTCGCTGGTTGGGATCCTGGTGGTGGCGATGTATTTGCCCGTTTTTCACCTGGGCGATGCCATTGGCGGGGCGGGAGGATGAGAAACGCTGGCACCGCGCAGGCGCCAGCGCAGCCGGTTACAGGCTGTTGAATACCCGGTTCTCTTGTTCCTGAACGCGGATAAAGGTGGTGCGTTTGGTCAGCTCTTTCAGTCGCGAGGCGCCAACGTAGGTGCAGGCTGAACGCAGGCCGCCGAGAATGTCGCGCGCGGTATTGTCCACCGGGCCACGCAGCGGCAGCTTCACGGTTTTCCCTTCCGCCGCGCGGTATTTCGCGACACCGCCCACATGGCGGGTCATCGCCGACTCGGAGCTCATACCGTAAAACAGCATGAATTTTTCACCGTTCTCTTCAACCACAGTACCGCCGCTCTCTTCGTGGCCCGCCAGCATACCGCCGAGCATCACGAAATCAGCGCCGCCGCCGAAGGCTTTCGCCACATCGCCCGGCATGGTGCAACCGCCATCGCTGATGATCTGGCCGCCAAGGCCGTGTGCAGCATCAGCACACTCGATCACGGCGGAGAGCTGCGGGTAGCCGACCCCGGTTTTGACACGGGTGGTGCAAACGGACCCCGGGCCAATGCCAACTTTGACGATATCGGCGCCGGAGAGGATCAGCTCTTCGCACATTTCACCGGTGACCACGTTCCCGGCGATAATGGTTTTTTGCGGCCAGGCTTCGCGCGCCTTCGCCACAAACTGTACGAAGTGTTCAGAGTAGCCATTGGCGACGTCAATGCACACAAAATTCAACTGTGGGTTCTCAGAGAGGATCTGTTGCGTTTTATCGAAATCCGCGTCGGAAGTACCGGTGGAAACCATCACATGCTTGAGAACGTCTGCGGATACGCTCTGGACAAACGCCTGCCATTCTTCTGCGGTGTAGTGCTTGTGTACTGCGGTCAGAATGCCAAAAGTGGCCAGCGCTTTCGCCATGCTGAAGGTGCCGACGGTATCCATGTTTGCCGCAATAATCGGCACGCCGGACCAGGTCAGGCCTGAATGTTTAAAGGTGAATTCACGTTCCAGCTCAACATCAGAACGGCTTTTGAGGGTAGAGCGTTTCGGGCGGATAAGAACGTCTTTGAAACCAAGCTTCAGATCTTCTTCAATACGCATGTGCGAATTCCTGGGGTTAATGGCATTAATGTGAGAGCACAACTCCAGTGACGTTATCATACGCACGAAACAGGCCCGCGCAAGACTGCGATTTTCACTTTTTTTACGCTACAATCGTATAAATTTACCTGGTGAATGGAGAAAAAAACGCTTATGTCTCCACCCGCCAGCGTATTATTTTTAACCATTTGATTTGCTTGATTAAAATAAACAGAATAGCGGACGGCGCTCCCGGTTGGCACGGGGCCATCACGACAAGATCGCTGTCGCCTCTCCGGCATACTGCCCGTCCTCGCTGTCTGAATACCAAAAAATACGAGCAATCCGTTTCAGGGTCAGAAGATATGGGGTACACAGTCGCGTTAACAGGCGGGATTGGCAGCGGTAAAAGTACGGTTGCCGACGCCTTCGCGCAGCTCGGGATTAACGTTATCGATGCCGATGTTATCGCCCGCCAGGTAGTCGAACCCGGCACCCCGGCACTCCAGGCCATTGCCGGCCACTTCGGGCCACAGATGATCGCGCCCGACGGCACGCTAAACCGCCGTCTGCTGCGGGAAAAAATTTTTGCTCAGGTGGAGGAAAAAGCCTGGCTCAACGCGCTGTTGCATCCGCTAATTCAGCAGGAAACGCGCCGCCAGATGCAGGCCGCCACCTCCCCTTATCTCCTCTGGGTCGTACCTTTGCTGGTCGAAAACCGCCTGTCCAGCCAGGCCGATCGCGTCCTGGTCGTCGATGTGCCAAAAGAGACGCAAATCGAACGCACCATGCTGCGCGATAAGGTCAGCCGCGAACATGCTGAACATATTCTTGCCGCCCAGGCCACGCGCGAGCAGCGCCTGGCCGTCGCGGACGATGTTATTGAAAACACTGGCACGCCGGATGCAGTGGCATCGGATGTTGCCCGCCTGCACGAAAAGTACTTAACGCTGGCATCGCAGGCCGCCTCACAGGAAAACTCGTAATGCATACCCCCGTTCTGTTTGAACATCCTCTTAATGAGAAAATGCGCACCTGGCTGCGCATCGAATTTCTGATCCAGCAGATGGCTTTCCATCCGATGATTGCCAGCCATGCCGATGCGCTCCATTTTTTCCGTAACGCCGGCGATCTGCTGGATGTCCTGGAGCGCGGCGAGGTGCGTACCGATCTGGTCAAAGAACTGGAGCGCCAGCAGCGTAAGCTCCAGTCCTGGGCAGAAGTGCCGGGAGTCGATCAGGAGCGCATTAACGCGCTGCGCCAGCAGCTCAAGCAGTCTTCCAGCACCCTGATGGCCGCGCCGCGCATTGGTCAGTTTCTGCGTGAAGATCGCCTGATTGCGCTAGTGCGTCAGCGTCTGAGTATCCCAGGCGGCTGCTGCAGCTTCGATTTACCGACCCTGCATATCTGGCTCCATATGCCGCAGGCGCATCGTGACGAGCAGATGGCCAGCTGGCTTGCCAGCCTCGATCCTTTGGTCCAGTCCCTGAGCCTGATCCTCGATCTGATCCGTAACTCCGGGCAGTTTCGCAAACAGACCAGCCTCAATGGCTTTTATCAGGATAATGGCGAAGATGCCGATCTGCTGCGCCTGCGTCTCGATCTGGCCCACCAGCTTTATCCGCAGATCTCCGGCCATAAGAGCCGTTTCGCCATCCGCTTCCTGCCGCTGGACAGTGAGTATGGGATCGTGCCGGAGCGCTTTGATTTTGAACTGGCCTGCTGTTAAGGAGATAACATGTCAGAAGAGACTATCGTCAATTGTCCGACCTGCGGCAAAAATGTGGTATGGGGCGAACAAAGCCCCTATCGTCCGTTCTGCAGCAAGCGCTGCCAGCTGATCGATTTGGGAGAATGGGCAGCAGAGGAGAAGCGCATCCCCAGCGCGGGCGATCTCTCCGATAGCGATGACTGGAGCGAGCAGCAGCCCTGATTTGACGGCACGCTAACCCACGCCTGTTGGGTTAGCCTCCCGGCCCGGGGCTCAGCCCTGGGCGATAAGTTTGCGGATAACCGGTTCATTAGCCGGGGGAAACGCCGCCGGATCCAGCGCCTGCCGCGCCATCCACTGTCCCGGCTGTCCTTCTTTGCCCCAGGGCTCGCCTTCCCAGCTTTCCACGAGGAAAAACCACAGCGTAATGTGGCGATCGGGGAACTGATACTCCAGCTTATCAAATAGTGAAAACGTGGTGACCGTAATCCCCACCTCTTCCTGTAGCTCGCGGATCAATGCCTGCTCTGGCGTTTCAGCAGATTCAATCTTCCCGCCCGGGAACTCCAGTTTATTCGCCATGTGGGCATCGGCGGCGCGCTGGGTAATAAAGATGTCGCCTTCTGGATTGCGAATTATCCCTACGGCGATTTGCAGTTTTTTCATTGAATCAGCTCCATAAAAAAGGCGCAGAACTCTGCGCCTTTGTTTTTTTATCAGCCCTTAGCTCAGACGGCCATGGCACTGTTTGTATTTTTTACCGGAACCGCACGGGCAGGGATCGTTACGCCCCACTTTACGTTCGCCGGTTTGCGCCGCCAGATCCTGTGCAGCGGCTTCATCATCGCTCTGATGGCTGAGCTGCTGCATCTGCGCCAGGCGCTCGGCCTCTTCACGACGCTGCTGCTCCATCGCCTCGACTTCTTCCGGCATCCGCACCTGCACTTTGCTCAGGGTGCTGATCACTTCATACTTCAGTGACTCCAGCATCGCGGCAAACATAGAGAACGATTCGCGCTTGTACTCTTGCTTCGGATCTTTCTGCGCATAGCCGCGCAGGTGGATACCCTGGCGCAGGTAGTCCATCGCCGCCAGGTGTTCTTTCCACAGCGAATCCAGGGTCTGCAGCATCACGCCTTTCTCGAAGTGGCGCATCATTTCGGCGCCGACCACTTCTTCTTTACGCTGGTAGGTTTCTACCGCGCTCTGCAGAATACGTTCGCGCAGGGTCTCTTCATGCAGCTCCGGCTCTTTATCCAGCCACTCTTTGATTGGCAGGTCGAGGTCGAAGTCGTTTTTCAGACGCTCCTGCAGGCCTTCGATATCCCACATTTCCTCCAGCGACTGCGGCGGAATATGGGCATCGATAGTCGCCTTAAACACGTCTTCGCGGATGCTGTTGATGGTTTCGCTGACGTCAGACACGCCCAGCAGTTCGTTACGCTGGGTGTAAATTGCCCGGCGCTGGTCGTTGGCCACATCATCATATTCCAGCAGTTGCTTACGAATATCGAAGTTACGGCTCTCGACTTTACGCTGTGCGTTGGCGATAGCCTTGGTGACCCACGGGTGCTCAATGGCTTCGCCGGGTTTCATCCCCAGTTTACGCATCATGCCGGATACGCGATCGGAGGCGAAGATACGCATCAGGGCATCTTCCATCGACAGGTAGAAGCGGGAAGAACCGGCATCCCCCTGACGACCGGCACGGCCGCGCAGCTGGTTATCGATACGGCGTGATTCATGACGCTCGGTACCGATGATGTGCAGGCCGCCTGCGGCCAGTACCGCATCGTGGCGCACCTGCCAGTCGGCTTTGATTTGTTCAATCTGCTCAGGCGTTGGGTTTTCCAGCGCCGCGACTTCCGCCTGCCAGCTACCGCCGAGCATAATATCGGTACCACGGCCCGCCATGTTGGTAGCGATGGTCACCGCGGAAGGATAGCCTGCCTGGGCGACGATGTCCGCTTCGCTGGCGTGGAACTTGGCGTTCAGAACGTTGTGCTTAATGCCGGCTTTGGTTAGCTCACGGGAAACCACTTCCGATTTCTCGATCGAGATTGTCCCCACCAACACCGGCTGACCGGCTGCGGTACGGGTTTTAATATCTTCGATAATCGCCTGAATTTTTTCCGCTTCGGTCATATAGACCAGATCCGCCATGTCTTTACGGATCATCGGACGGTTGGTCGGGACGACCACGGTATCCAGCTTGTAGATGGAGCTGAATTCAAAGGCTTCAGTATCGGCGGTACCGGTCATCCCCGCCAGTTTCTCATACAGACGGAAATAGTTCTGGAAGGTGATAGAGGCCAGGGTCTGGTTCTCGTTCTGGATCTCCACGCCCTCTTTGGCCTCAACGGCCTGGTGCAGGCCATCGGACCAGCGGCGGCCCTGCATCGTACGGCCAGTGTGCTCATCAACGATGATAACTTCGCCATCTTTAACGATGTAGTCAACGTCGCGGGTGAACAGCACATGGGCGCGCAGCGCGGCGGTGACGTGGTGCATCAGCATAATGTTGGTCGGGGAGTACAGGGACTCACCTTCATCCATAATGCCTTCCTGTACCAGCAGCTCTTCAATCAGCACCAGACCGCGTTCGGTCAGGTTAACCTGACGCGCTTTTTCATCCACCGAGAAGTGGCCTTCGCCGGTGAAGGTGTCCGAATCCTCTTTTTCCTGACGGATCAGGTGTGGAATGATCTTGTTGACCTTGCGGTACATTTCAGAGCTGTCTTCTGCCGGGCCGGAAATGATCAGCGGGGTACGCGCCTCATCGATCAGGATGGAGTCCACCTCATCCACCAGCGCATAGTGCAGTTTACGCTGAACGCGCTCTTCCGGGCTGAAGGCCATGTTGTCGCGCAGGTAATCGAAGCCGTATTCGTTGTTGGTGCCATAGGTGATATCGGCAGCGTAGGCTTCACGCTTCGCCGGCGCCGGCAGGCCGGACATGTTGATGCCAACGGTCATGCCGAGGAATTCGAACAGCGGGCGGTTATTTTCGGCGTCACGCTGGGCCAGATAATCGTTGACGGTCACCACGTGAACGCCTTTGCCGGTCAGCGCGTTGAGGTAGGCCGGCAGGGTCGCGGTCAGGGTTTTACCTTCACCGGTACGCATCTCGGCGATGCAGCGATCGTTAAGCACCATACCGCCCAGCAGCTGAACGTCGAAGTGACGCATGCCAAACACGCGCTTACTCGCTTCGCGAACGACGGCGAAAGCTTCAGGGATCAGGTTTTCCAGTACTTCGCCTTTTTCCAGGCGCGCGCGGAATTCAGCGGTTTTCGCTTTCAGCTCGTCATCAGAGAGTTTTTCCATCGCCGGTTCCATACCGTTGATGATATTGACGACTTTGCGCATACGACGCAGCGTACGGTCGTTACGGCTGCCGAAAACCTTGGTTAACATTTTAATAAGCATAATAAAATCTCAAACGCCCCGCGGTGCGGAGTCACAAAAAATAGGATAGTCCGTGGTTATTTTCAGCTGAGACGTTGAGGCCCTGCGCGGATCCCCGCCACCTGGCTTATCCAGGCGCTGACGCGGAAGGCAGAATATGAGGAAGGGATATACGCCGCCTGGCGGAACACCACCGGCGGCGTGCTGTCCTGCGTCAGCAGCGCGCTGAGCGTGTCGAGCAGCGCCAGATGCTGCGCCTGCAGCGGGGACGCTTCTTCCGCCACCGGCAAGGCCTGCGGCGCCATGGCGAAAGAGAGATGACGAATAACGGTGCGAATGGCGTGCTGATGCCAGTAGTCGACGGTAAAGTTTGGCCGGCGATTCGTCTCCAGCAGCGCCAGCTGGGAGAAATTAACTTTGCTCGGATTATGGTTGCTGGCGGTCGCCTTCGCTGGCGTCGCGGTCTCATGGCCGTTGCTTAGCGCAGGCAGGCCGAGGCTGGCCGCGACCATCCCCAACAGGAGATGCGGCCAAAAATACCGTCTGCCAAACTGTCGCCAGCGCGTCAGCAATCCACTCACGTTCATTACCTTTCTTTGGTATACCCGTTGTCGTTCAGGCTGTCTCTTTATTAACGTTTTTCGCAGGACAACCTGATGTCCACGGGGTAAAGCAACCCGGAGAAATAATTTTGCGCTCAAATACTAACATTAATAGCGCGCTGAGGCAGCATGAATGAAGGCTGTTGCCCGGGGAAAACGCTTAATAAAGCAGCGAACGCGCGCTAATTATTACCCAGAAATCGCAGCGAAAAATAACGGGAAGAGGCTATAAAAGAAAAACGACTGGTTCCCTGGTCGGAGAGAGTACCAGGTTACCAGTCGAATTTACTGAATGGTCAGGCTTACGCCAAAACCATCGACGGTGCGCGGAATGCCATTGGCAGTTTTGCGTCGTCTTCGAAGGTCACATACTCCCAGGCTTCCTGTTTTGCCAGAACAGCCTGCAGCAGTTTGTTATTCAACGCGTGACCCGATTTGTACGCCGTGAATGCGCCGATAATGTTGTGACCACACATAAACAGGTCACCGATCGCATCCAGCATTTTGTGGCGAACAAATTCGTCTTCAAAGCGCAGACCGTCTTCGTTCAGTACGCGATAATCGTCAACAACGATGGCACAATCGAAGCTGCCGCCCAGGCACAGGCCGCGGGACTGCAGATATTCGATATCGCGCATGAAACCGAAGGTACGCGCACGACTAATCTGACGCATGAACGCATCGGCCGAGAAGTTCAGCGTATAGCGCTGGGTGCTGGCATCAATCGCCGGATGGTTAAAATCGATGGTGAAGTCCAGCGAAAAACCATTGTACGGTTTGAATTCAGCCCATTTGTCGCCATCTTCGACGCGAACCGTCTCTTTGATACGTACAAATTTCTTGGCGCAGTTCAGTTCATCGATGCCGGCGTCCAGCAACAAATAAACGAACGGAGCCGCACTGCCGTCCATAATCGGGATTTCCGGTGCATCGACTTCAACAATAATGTTGTCGATACCCAGGCCAGCCAATGCGGCGTTCAGGTGTTCAACCGTAGAAATCCGCACGTCATGCTCATTAACCAGGCAAGTACAGAGCATGGTATCACGCACAGATTTGGCATCAGCCGGAAAATCTACCGGTGGATTCAAGTCGGTGCGACGATAGATGACCCCGGTATTTGCCGGCGCAGGGCGTAACGTCAGTGTGACTTTCTTGCCGGTATGCAAACCGACACCAGTCGCCTGAACGATACGTTTAAGAGTCCTTTGTTTGATCATCGTATAATCTCGCCAATTTACCTATCCAACCGAAGTGTACACCACTATCGGGAGGCCAGTTTAGCACAAAGAGCGCAGATGCCCAACTTCCAGTCGATTCTTAATCGGCTTGCTTACGCAGGAAGGCTGGGATATCCAGATAATCCGGCTCTTTCGCGGTTTGCGGCGTGTTGTCGTTCACCACTTTTGCCGCCGGCTTCTGCTCTTGCGTCAGCGGGGACATACCGTGCTGCTGGTAGCGATCCATCACCGGCTGCTGAACCTGTTTGTTGGTCACCAGGGTAATTTCCGGACGCTTGTCCATGCCGATACCGGTCGCCACTACGGTGACGCGCAGTTCGTCGTTCATATCCGGGTCCAGAGAGGTACCGATAACCACGGTGGCGTTATCCGAAGCAAATGCGCGGATGGTGTTACCCACGGTTTCGAACTCATCCAGACGCAGGTCGAAGCCCGCGGTGATGTTAACCAGCACGCCGCGCGCGCCGGACAGGTCGATATCTTCCAGCAGCGGAGAAGAGATAGCCATTTCAGCCGCTTCTTCCGCACGGTCTTCACCGCTCGCCACGCCGGAGCCCATCATCGCGTAGCCCATTTCTGACATCACGGTACGGACGTCCGCGAAGTCGACGTTCATCAGGCCCGGACGGGTGATCAGTTCGGCGATACCCTGCACCGCGCCTTTGAGGACGTCGTTTGCCGCGCCGAACGCGTCAAGCAGAGAAATGCCGCGGCCAAGTACTTTCAGCAGCTTGTCGTTCGGGATGGTGATCAGTGAGTCAACGTGCTTGGACAGCTCGGTGATCCCCTGCTCAGCAAACGCCATGCGCTTCTTGCCTTCAAAATTAAACGGCTTAGTGACCACCGCCACGGTGAGGATCCCCAGATCCTTAGCCACTTCGGCAACAACAGGCGCCGCGCCGGTACCGGTACCGCCGCCCATGCCTGCCGCGATGAACACCATGTCTGCGCCATCAAGGGCCGCGCGCAGCGCTTCACGGTCTTCGTCCGCCGCATTACGGCCGACTTCCGGGTTCGCGCCAGCGCCCAGACCTTTGGTAATACCGCTACCGATCTGGATAGTCTGGCCAACAGCCGTTTTGCGCAGCGCCTGCGCATCGGTGTTCACCGCGAAGAATTCAACACCCTCAATGCGCTCGCGCACCATGTGTTCAACGGCATTACCGCCGCCGCCACCGACGCCGATGACTTTAATCACCGCGTCGTTGGTCAGTTCCATAGGTTCAAACATAGTTTCTCTCCGTTTTGTGCCTGTCGCCTGAGAACGCTAATTGTCTGCGTTCTCTTAAAAAATTAAAACTCTTTTCGCAGCCAGCTGTTGAGTCGCTTAATCCACGAGCCCACCGACGCCGTCACGCGTTTTTCGACTTCCGCTTCACCACTCAGATGTGACTCTTTTCCGTAGTGCAGCAGCCCCACCGCCGTCGAATAATACGGCTCCTGGGCATAGTCCGTTAAACCGGTGATGTTCAGCGGCGCGCCAATGCGCACCTGAGTATGGAACACGCGCTGCGCACAGGCCGCCAGACCTTCAATTTGCGCCGCGCCGCCGGTTAACACAATCCCCGCCGCCAGATGGTGTTTAACCCCCTGCTGGCGGAGCTGTTCCTGCAGCTGCAGGATCTCTTCATTGACCAGATTAAGCAGTTCGGTATAGCGCGGTTCAATCACCTCAGCCAGCGTCTGACGCTGCAGGCTACGCGGCGGCCGTCCGCCTACGCTCGGTACTTCGACGTTTTCGTCTTTACCGACGATGGAACCCAACGCGCAACCGTGACGAACCTTAATGGCTTCGGCGTCGCTCGGCGGCGTACCGAAGGCATAGGCGATATCGCTGGTCACCACGTTGCCCGCGTACGGGATCACTTTGGTGTGACGCAGCGCGCCGCCGGTATAGACGGCGATATCCATTGTACCACCGCCAATATCCACCACGCAGACGCCCAGCTCACGTTCGTCTTCTGTTAATACGGAATAACTGGCCGCTAAACCGGCGAAAATAAGTTGGTCAACTTTCAGACCACAACGTTCCACCGCTTTAACAATGTTTTTCGCCATATCGTTATGGCAGGTAATCAGATGTACCTTCGCCTGCATACGCACGCCGGACAGCCCTACCGGGTTTTTTATCCCTTCCTGGTAGTCAATGGCGTATTCCTGCGGAATCACGTGCAGGACGCGGTGCTCATCGCGTACGCGAACCGACTTCGCGGTATGGACCACGTTCTCGACGTCGTCCAGCGTCACTTCTTCTTCAGAAATCGGTACCATCCCGATTTCATTCTGACAGCTTATATGTTTACCCGAAAGAGCCAAATAAACTGATGAAATCTGGCAATCCGCCATCAGTTCGGCCTGGTCGATGGCGCGCTGTACGCATTTCACCACCGACTCGAGGTCGTTCACACCGCCTTTATCCATACCACGCGATGGGCAACTGCCCACGCCGATGATATTAATCATGCCGTCGGGCAGAACTTCCCCTACTAAAGCGGCCACCTTGGCGGTGCCAATCTCCAGTCCAACTACCAGTTTTCTGTCCGTCGCCTTGATCATTGTTGTTCTGCCTGTGCCTGATTCTGTTGTTGATTAGTTTCCTCTGCGGGAGCAGGTACCCAGCCCACTGCCGCACCCGAGTCATAACGCAAATCAACGTAGCTAATCCGTTTGCCGTCGGTCTGCGCCTGCTGCTGAAGAACCGGGTAGAGTTCCATAAAGCGCTGAAGCCGTTTCATGGTGTCGCCACGGCCAAGGTTGAGCTTAATGTCATTATTAAGCGTCAACTGCCAGGAACGACGGGCGGTCATTGCCGCCACTTTCAACGTGAATTTATCCTTTGCCAGCACCTGCCCCATGTCACGGTACCCTTGCAGCACTTCGTTCTCGCTGCCTTCCGGGCCATATAACATCGGTAAATTCTGTTTGCTGGTGCGATCCGCCGGCACGCTGAAGGCATTTCCTTCTGCATCCACCATATGTTGATCATTCCAGCGTGCAATCGGCACATATTCAACCAGATGAATCTTCAATTCATCGGGCCACTGCTTTCGGACGCTCGCCTGCTTAATCCATGGCAGACGTTCAATCTGACTCTGAATGATGTTCACATCCTGAGTCATAAAGGTGCCCGGCGAACCCAGCGCCAGGATCGCCTGGCGGATGTCATCATTGCGCGTATAGTGACGCTCGCCGGTCACCACCATCTTCGACAGCGGTAAACGCTGCGCGTCTTCCATCCAGCCAAGAACCATCCACCCGCTGACCAGCACGGTAAACAGCACCGCCAGCAGGAAAACGATCCCTGCCAGCCGCGTTCCATTACTCCGACGCGAAGAAGAAACGTCCTCTTCATGGTTCCGCGTATTCAGCGCAGCCTGCGACATATCACCCCGCCAGGTCCAGAATTCGTACAACAAGCTGGGAGAAGCTCATTCCTGCCTGACGCGCCGCCATCGGTACAAGGCTATGGCTGGTCATGCCCGGGGAAGTATTCGCTTCCAGCAGATAAAACTGGCCATCGCTGTCCAGCATCACGTCAATACGGCCCCAGCCTTTGCAACCCAGAACATTCCAGGCTTTAAGCACCAGGCTCTGAATGACTGACTCACGCGCTGGATCTTCCAATCCTGGGCAGAAATATTGCGTCTCATCAGAGAGATACTTCGCCTCATAATCATAGAAGGTTCCAGCCGCCTGGATACGTATTGACGGTAAAATTTCTTCACCGACGATGGCGACGGTAAATTCCGGCCCACTGAGCCATTTTTCGACCAAAACTTCATCATCATGCTGAAAAGCCAGCGCGAGTGCACTCGCTAAATCACAGCTTTCGCTGACTTTCGACATCCCAACGCTGGAGCCTTCGCGGCTGGGCTTGATGATGAGCGGCAGACCCAGCGCCGCAATCTGCTGTTCGACATCAGCAGATAATCCGGCGCTAAACTGGGCGCGGGTCAGCGCCACCCACGGCGCGACCGGTAATCCGGCCCCCTGCCACAGCCATTTGCTGCGCAGTTTATCCATTGAAATCGCCGAAGCCATCACGCCGCTGCCGGTATAAGGCAGCTGGATCAGATCCAACAGCCCCTGCAGCGTGCCATCTTCCCCGCCGCGGCCGTGGAGTGCAATAAACGCTTTCTTAAAGCCCAGCTTTTTCAACTGGGTAATATCGACATCGCGCGGGTCAACCGGATGGGCATCCACCCCGGCTTCACGCAGCCCGGCCAGCACCGCGGCGCCTGAATTCAGCGACACTTCACGTTCAGCGGAGGTTCCACCGAAAAGCACCGCGATTTTATCAGCCATGGCGCTCCTCCTCCGTTTTTTGCGGGATCAGTTTGATTTCAGCCAGGTGACGGGCGATTTTTCCAATGTTTCCGGCACCTTGCACCAGCACTAAATCGTTGCCGGTCAGCACCGACGCCAGCATCGCCGCGGCCTGCGCCGGGTCGGATACCAGAATCGGGTCGACTTTACCGCGACCGCGGATCGTACGGCACAGCGAGCGGCTGTCGGCGCCCGGGATCGGCGCTTCGCCTGCCGGGTAGACATCGAGCATCAGCAGCGCATCGACCTGAGTCAGCACGTTGGCGAAATCATCGTACAGATCGCGAGTACGGGTATAACGGTGCGGCTGGAATACCATCACCAGATTTTTATCCGGCCAGCCGGCACGCGCCGCTTTGATAGTGGCGTCGACTTCCGTCGGGTGGTGACCGTAGTCATCGATCAGCATCGCACTGCCCGCTTTGCCGTTGACTTCCGTCAGCGGATATTCGCCAAGAAAGTCGAAGCGACGACCGGTACCCTGGAAGCTTTCCAGCGCGCGCAGGATCGCCTGATCGTCAATCCCCTCTTCCGTCGCCACGGCGACAGCCGCCGCCGCGTTCAGCGCGTTATGGCGTCCCGGGGCATTGAGTGTCACCTGCAGCAGTTCTTTATCCTGACGCACCAGGCGGAAATGCCCCTGCGCCCCAACCTGACGGTAGTCTTCTACGCGAACGTCGGCGTCGTCGCTGAAACCGTAGGTGGTGATCTGCCGGCCAACGCGCGGCAGCAGTTCACGAATAACCGGATCGTCCACGCACATTACCGCGCGTCCGTAGAACGGCAGGTTGTGCAGGAAATTAATAAAGGTCTGCTTCAGATTTTCGAAGTCGCCATGGTAGGTATCCATATGGTCGGCTTCGATGTTGGTCACAATCGCGACCATCGGCTGCAGATGCAGGAACGATGCATCGCTCTCATCCGCTTCCGCAATCAGGTAACGGCTATGGCCGAGACGGGCATGCACGCCCGCCGCTTTCACCAACCCGCCGTTGACGAAGGTCGGGTCCAGCCCGGCTTCGGCGTAAATACTGGACACCATCGCGGTGGTGGTGGTTTTGCCGTGAGTTCCGGCAATCGCGATCCCGTGACGGAAGCGCATCAGCTCCGCCAGCATTTCCGCACGACGGATCACCGGGATACGCGCTTCGTGCGCGGCGACGATTTCCGGGTTATCGGCGGAAATCGCGCTGGAAACTACGACCACGCTGGCATCGCGCACGTTTTCCGGGCGATGGTTGAAATAAATGGTGGCGCCAAGCTGCGACAGCTGCTGGGTCACCGGATTCGGCGCCAGGTCGGAGCCGCTGATCTGGTAACCTTCATTAGCCAACACTTCGGCAATACCGCCCATACCGGCACCGCCGATGCCGACAAAGTGAATGTGCCGGACGCGACGCATCTCGGGCACTATGGAACGCAGTTTTGCCAAATCTTGTGTATTCATTCTTTACGCCATCAACTTCTGTATTCGGGCGGTGAAAATCACCGCAATTAGCGCGCCAAAGCTACGGCGCTGACCTCTTCTGCTACCCGCTCGGTAGCGTCCGGAATCGAAGCGCCACGCGCTCGTTCCGCCATATCCAGCAAGGTTTCCCGATCCCAGCTCGCCAGAGTAGAGGCTACCGCCTCTACCGTGAACGCCGGCTGTTCGAGAATTTTCGCCGCGCCGGCTTTCTCCAGCGGCAGCGCATTCCAGTACTGCTGACGATCTTTGTGCTGGAACGGTACAAACAGCGCCGGTAAGCCCGCGGCCGCGATTTCGCTAACCGTCAGCGCGCCGGAACGGCAAACCACGACATCTGCCCAGGCATACGCCGCGGCCATATCATCAATAAATTCCGTCACTTTATGCTGCGGCTGCCCCGCGGCGGCATAGGCCTGCTGCACGGTTTGCTGGCCGCCTTTACCGCTCTGATGCCAGATGGTCACCGTATCGCCGAGCTTCGCCGCCACCTGCGGCATGGTCTGGTTCAGGACGCGCGCGCCCTGAGAGCCACCGACCACCAGTACGCGAATCGGCCCCTGACGGCCCACCAGACGCTGCCCCGGCAGCGGCAGCGCCAGCACATCGGTGCGCACCGGATTCCCGACCACGTCCGCATGCGGAAAGGCGCCGGGAAACGCCTGCATCACTTTCTTCGCAATCTTCGCCAGCCACTTGTTGGTCAGGCCGGCAATGCCGTTTTGCTCGTGGAGGACCACCGGGATCCCCAGCGACCACGCCGCCAGACCGCCAGGCCCGGACACATAGCCGCCCATGCCCAGCACCACGTCCGGCTGGAAACGCTTCATGATCGCCCGCGCCTGACGCCAGGCGTTGAAGATCCGCACCGGCGCCAGCAGCTGTGCTTTAATCCCTTTGCCACGCAGGCCGGAGATACGGATAAAATCAATCTCGATGCCGTTTTTCGGCACTAAATCCGCTTCCATACGATCGGCGGTACCCAGCCAGCGAACCTGCCAGCCCTGGTCCATTAGATGGTGCGCGACCGCCAGTCCCGGGAACACATGCCCGCCGGTACCGCCCGCCATCACCATCAACCGCTTTTCCTGACCGCTCATCGAACACCCCGTGTAAACGCCTGGGCTTTTTCCAGACGCGTTTCATAATCAATTCGCAACAACAACATGATGGCCGTCGACATAATCAGCAGACTGGAACCACCATAACTGATCAGCGGCAGCGTCAGACCTTTCGTCGGCAGCATCCCCGCCGCCGCCCCGACGTTAACTAACGCCTGGAAGCTAAACCAGATACCAATCGCACAGGCGAGGAAGCCGGAGAAGCGATGATCGATCTCCAGCGCTTTTCGGCCAATCGACATGGCGCGGAAAGCGACGAAGAATACCATTAAAAGCGCCAGTACCACACCGATATAACCGAGTTCTTCGCCGATGATGGCGAAGATAAAGTCAGTGTGCGCTTCCGGCAAATACTCCAGTTTTTGCACCGAGTTTCCGAGTCCCTGCCCCCACATCTCGCCGCGGCCAAAGGCCATCAGCGACTGGGTCAGCTGGTAGCCGCTGCCGAACGGGTCTTCCCACGGGTTCCAGAAGGAGGTCACGCGGCGAATACGGTACGGTTCGGCGAGGATCAACAGGACCACCGCCGAGATGCCCATGCCGATAATGGCGATGAACTGCCACAGCTTGGCGCCGGCGAGGAACAGCATCGCCAGCGTGGTGACGAACAGCACCACCACCGTACCGAGGTCAGGCTGCGCCAGCAGCAGGATCGCCAGCACGAAAATCACGCCCATCGGTTTTAAGAAGCCGCGCAGGTTGTTGCGCACTTCGTCAGCTTTACGCACCAGATAGTTGGCGATGTAGCAGAACAGCGACAGCTTGGTGAACTCCGCCGGCTGAATGCGCAGCGGACCGAGGGCGATCCAGCGCGATGCACCGTTTACCGAGCTACCCACCACCAGCACGATCAGCAGCATAACGATCGAGGCGATCAGCATTGCGGTACTGTGGCGCTGCCAGAAATCCATCGGCAGTCGCAGCGTCACCAGCGCGAGGACAAAGGCCAGCACAATGTACAGGCCGTCACGCTTGGCAAAGAGGAAAGGATCGTTCGCCAGACGCTGCCCCACCGGCATTGACGCCGAGGTCACCATAATAAAGCCGATCGCCGCCAGGCCGAAGGTCAGCCACAGCAGCATCCGGTCATACATCACCAGACTGTCGTTATCTTTTGGGCGCGAGCCCATCACCCAGCCTTTCAGCGCGGCGAACAGCCAGGCGAAGATAAACATCCCCGGCAGTCGCGGCAGTCTCAACCGAGGCAAGCTCAGTTGCGGCATTCTCAGGCGTGGGAGAGAGAAACGCATCAACCTAACTCCTTCGCCAGGCGGGCAAACATCTCGCCCCGTTGTTCAAAGTTCTTAAACTGATCCAGGCTGGCGCAGGCCGGCGACAGGAGAACCATGTCACCCGCTTTCACCAGGGGCGCTATCTGACGCATCGCCTGTTCCATGGTTTCAGTTTGTACCGCCACCTCAGGACGCAGCTCGGCGAGCTCGGCGCCGTCGCGACCAAAGCAGTACAGGCGGATACGATCGCCGCCAAGGTAGCGCTTCAGCGGGGTGAAATCAGCGGACTTGCCGTCGCCGCCCAGCAGCAGATACAGCGTGCCATCAAGCTGCAGGCCGTTCAGCGCCGCCTCGGTACTGCCGACGTTGGTTGCCTTCGAGTCGTTAATCCAGCGCACGCCGTTGTGATCCAGCACCAGCTGGAAGCGATGCGCCAGGCCGGTAAAGGTGGTCAGCGCCTTCAGGCTGCTGGCACGCGGCAGGCCCGCGGCATCGGCCAGCGCCAGCGCCGCCAGGGCGTTGCTGTAGTTATGCTGACCCGTGATAGACATCTCTTTTACATTGAGGACTTTCTCACCTTTAACGCGCAGCCAGGTCTCGCCCTGCTGACGGTTAAGGTGGTAGTCACCGACATCGACGCCAAAGCTGATGCAGCGATCGTCCGCGCCGCGTACCGGCATGGTGAGCGCATCGTCCGCGTTGACCACGCAGGTCTTTGCATTCTCGTAAATCCGCAGCTTCGCCGCGCGATACTGCTGCAGCCCCAGCGGGTAGCGGTCCATATGGTCCTCAGTCACGTTGAGGATGGTTGCCGCCACCGCCTGCAGGCTGGAGGTGGTTTCCAGCTGGAAGCTGGAGAGCTCCAGGACATACAGCTCACGATCGGTATCCAGCAGCATCAGCGCCGGCAGGCCGATATTGCCGCCCACGCCGACGTTAACCCCGGCCGCTTTCGCCATCTCGCCCACCAGGGTGGTGACGGTGCTTTTGCCGTTCGAGCCGGTAATGGCGATGATCGGCGCCTGCGCTTCGCGGCAGAACAGTTCGATATCGCCAACGATCTCTACGCCAGCGTCCGCCGCCGCGCTCAACGAAGGATGAGCCAGCGCGATGCCGGGACTGGCGACAATCAGATCCGCCGCCAGCAGCCAGGTATCATTGAGGCCGCCGACATGGCATTCGACCGATTCAGGCAATTTATCCAGCCCGGGAGGCGCGACGCGGGTGTCCATCACGCGCGGGGTTACGCCGCGCGCCATGAAAAAGTCCACGCATGACAGGCCGGTCATGCCCAGCCCAATAATGACGACTTTTTTACCCTGATAATCTGCCATGATTAACGTACCTTCAGCGTCGCCAGGCCAATCAGCACCAGCATCAGCGAAATAATCCAGAAGCGCACGATAACGCGCGGCTCCGGCCAGCCTTTCAGTTCATAGTGGTGGTGGATCGGCGCCATGCGGAAGATACGCTGACCGCGCAGCTTAAAGGAGCCGACCTGCAGGATCACCGACAGGGTCTCCACCACGAAAACGCCGCCCATAATCACCAGCAGGAATTCCTGACGCAGCAGCACGGCGATAATGCCCAGCGCGCCGCCGAGCGCCAGCGAACCGACGTCGCCCATAAAGACCTGCGCCGGATAGGTGTTAAACCACAGAAAGCCCAGCCCCGCGCCGACGATCGCCGTACAGACGATCACCAGTTCGCCGGCGTGGCGCAGATAGGGGATGTGCAGGTAGTTGGCGAAATTCATGTTACCGGTCGCCCACGCCACCAGCGCAAAACCCGCCGCGACGAAGACGGTGGGCATGATCGCCAGGCCGTCGAGACCGTCGGTCAGGTTAACCGCATTGCCGGTGCCGACAATCACGAAGTAGGCCAGCAGGATATAGAACAGCCCCAGCTGCGGCATAACGTCTTTAAAGAACGGCACCACCAGCTCGGTCGCCGGGGTGTCTTTCCCGGCCAGATAGAGCGCGAACGCCACGCCCAGCGCGATCACCGACATCCAGAAATACTTCCAGCGGGCGATCAGGCCTTTGGTGTCTTTGCGCACCACTTTACGGTAGTCATCAACGAAGCCGATGATCCCGTAGCCGATTAATACCGTCAGCACGCACCAGACGTACGGGTTGGAGGGGTAAGCCCACAGCAGAACGGAGACGGTGATCGCAGTGAGGATCATGATCCCCCCCATGGTCGGCGTGCCGCGTTTGCTGAAGTGGGACTCCGGACCGTCGTTACGAACCACCTGGCCGAAGGAGAGTTTTTGCAGACGGGCGATCATGCGCGGGCCCATCCACAGAGAGATGAACAGCGCGGTCAGCAGGCTGACGATGGCGCGAAACGTCAAATACGAAAAGACGTTAAAGCCGGAATAATATTTGACCAAATGTTCGGCCAGCCATACTAACATGTCCCAGTCTCCTGTAATGCGCGTACTACCTCTTCCATGGCGGCACTACGTGAACCCTTCACTAAAATGGTCATTATCTTATGCTCCGCCAGCAGCTCGCGCAGGCGAGCCACCACGGCGGCTTTATCGTTAAAATGTTCGCCCACGCCGCTGGCGCGGCTGATATCCGCGCTCAAGGCGCCGACGCTGAGAACACAATCCAGCCCTGCCGCTTTCGCCGCTTCGCCGACTTCACGATGGCAAGCCGCGCTTTCCGCGCCAAGCTCCGCCATATCGCCGACCACCATCGTCCGGAAGCCGGGCATCTCTGACAGCACCTGCACCGCCGCGGTCATCGAACCGACGTTAGCGTTATAGGAGTCATCCAGCAGCAGCTGACTCTCGGTCAGGCGGATCGGGAACAGACGTCCCGGAACGGCCTGCAGCTGCGCCAGACCGGCTTTCACCGCCGCCAGATCGGCGCCTACCGCCATCGCCAGCGAGGTCGCCGCCAGCGCGTTAGCGATGTTGTGGCGTCCCGGCAGCGGCAGCAGTACGTCAACGTTGCCGGTTGGGGTCTGCAGCGTAAATTCGGTGCCGTGGCTGGTGATCTGCACGTTAGTCGCGGTGAAATCGCTGTTGGCCGCGTTCGGCGAGAAGCGCCACACTTTGCGATCGCCAATCACCGCCTGCCAGTTCAGCCAGTCGTTGTTGTCGGCATTGAGAATGGCGATGCCGTTTTCCGGCAGACCGGTATAGATTTCGCCCTTCGCCTTCGCCACGCCCGCCAGCGAGCCGAAACCTTCAAGGTGCGCGGCGGCAAGGTTGTTGACCAGCGCCGCTTCCGGACGCGTCAGGCTGACGGTCCAGGCGATTTCGCCCTGGTGGTTGGCGCCAAGCTCAATCACCGCGTACTGATGTTCTTTGGTCAGACGCAGCAGGGTCATCGGCACGCCGATATCGTTGTTCAGGTTGCCGGCGGTATACAGCGTGTTGCCGCACTGGCTGAGGATCGCCGCGGTCATCTCTTTGACCGAGGTTTTACCGGACGAGCCGGTCAGGGCGACGACGCGGGTCGGCACCTGCTGACGTACCCAGGCGGCCAACTCGCCGAAAGCCTGCCGGGTATCTTTCACGATCACCTGCGGGAGATCGCAGGGTAGCGGACGGCTCACCAGCAACGCGCCGGCGCCTGCCGCTTTCGCCTGTTCGGCAAAATCATGGGCGTCGAAACGCTCGCCTTTCAGCGCCACAAACAGGCAGCCCGCCGTGATTTTACGGGTGTCGGTGGTCACCTCGTCGATAGCGATATCGCTACCCTGCCGTTCGCCATGAGCGATCGCGGCGAGCTGGCTTAACGTAAAGCGAATCATGCTACCGCTCCCAGCAGACGCGCGACGGTGACGCGGTCGGAATAATCCAGACGACGGTTGCCGACGATCTGGTAATCTTCATGGCCTTTACCCGCCACCAGCACCACGTCGTTCTCCTGCGCCTGCATCACGGCGTTGGTCACCGCTTCCGCACGGCCTTCCATCACTTTTGCATGACCTGCATCGAGCATGCCGGCCAGAATATCGTTGATAATCGCCCGCGGCTCTTCGGTACGCGGGTTGTCGTCAGTGACGACCACGATATCGGCGAACTCTTCAGCAATCGCCCCCATCAGCGGACGCTTGCCTTTGTCGCGGTCTCCGCCGCAGCCGAAGACGCACCACAGCTTGCCGCTGCAGTGCAGGCGCGCGGCCTGCAGCGCTTTTTCCAGCGCGTCAGGCGTATGGGCATAATCCACCACCACGGCCGGTTTACCGGGCGCGCTGAACACTTCCATACGGCCGCATACCGGCTGTAAACGAGCCGCCGTTTTCAGCAGATCGGCCAGCGGATAGCCCAGCGCCAGCAGCGTGGCCAGCGCCAGCAGCAGGTTGCTGACGTTAAAGGCGCCCATCAGGCGACTTTCGATTTCACCGTTGCCCCAGCTGGAGTCAAATTGGATGGTGGCGCCGCTGTCGTGATAGTTGACCGCGGTGGCCTTCAGCCAGCGGCCGTGGCAGTTCGGATTGATATGATCTTCCATCGACACCGCCACCGCGTCCGGTAGCTTCGCCAGCCAGCGACGACCGACTTCATCGTCAGCGTTGACGATGGCCTGGCCGCAATGGTGGGTGGAGTACAGCAGCCATTTCGCCGCTTCGTAGTGCGCCATATCGCCATGGTAGTCGAGGTGGTCGCGGCTCAGGTTGGTAAATACCGAGGCGGCAAACTGCACGGCCGCCACGCGGTGCTGCACCAGCCCGTGGGAAGAGACTTCCATCGCGCCGAAGGTTGCCCCCTGCTCGACCAGGCCGGAAAGCACGTGCTGAACATCGACCGCAGAGCCGGTGGTGTTTTCGCTCGGCACCACTTTATCCAGCAGCCCGTTGCCGACGGTCCCCATCACCGCGCTGGTTTCGCCGAGCAGTTTCGCCCATTGCGCCAGAAGCTGGGTGGTGGTGGTTTTGCCGTTGGTACCGGTCACGCCCACCAGACGCAGCTGCTGCGACGGCTGATGATAAAAACGCCCGGCCAGCGCCGATAAACGTTCGTTAAGCTGGCTCAGGTAGATAACCGGCACGCCGTGCATTTCACGGATCTCACCGTCTTTCGCTTCGCCCTGCGCTTCAGCAATAATGGCAGCCACACCTTGCGCTATCGCCTGCGGGATATAACGACGCCCGTCCGCCTGATGACCCTGTACCGCGATAAAGAGATCGCCGGAAGCCGCCACCCGGCTGTCCAGCGTCATCTCTCGCAGAATGCGCTCCGGTGCGTTTGGCACCCATGGAGCGAGAAGGTCGCGCAAATTACGATCTGCCACCTGTTCCCTCGCCTTGATTAATTACAAATTCACTTTTTTCGCCCGTTGCCAGCGCATCCGGTTCGATGTTCATGGTGCGCAATACGCCGCCCATGATGGCACCGAACACCGGCGCGGAAACGGCGCCACCGTAGTATTTACCTGCCTGCGGGTCGTTGATCACCACCACCAGCGCAAAGCGCGGATGGCTGGCGGGCGCAACGCCTGCGGTGTAAGCAATATATTTGTTGATATAGCGGCCATCCGGCCCCACTTTTTTCGCCGTACCGGTTTTAATCGCGATGCGATAGCCTTTGATCGCCGCTTTCACGCCGCCGCCGCCGGGCAGCGCCACGCTTTCCATCATATGAACGACGGTACGAACGAGTGATTCCGGGAAGACACGCTCGCCCGGAACCGGTGGATCAACTTTGGTAATCGACAGCGGGCGATAGATGCCGTAGCTGCCAATCGTTGCGTAGACTCGCGCTAACTGTAACGGGGTTACCATTAGCCCGTAGCCGAAAGAAAAGGTGGCCCTCTCTATGTCAGACCACCGTTGTTTTTGAGGATATAAGCCACTGCGTTCTCCGACCAACCCCAAATTGGTCGCCTTTCCAAGCCCAAAACGTGAGTAAGTATCTACTAACGCTGAGGACGGCATCGCTAACGCCAGCTTAGAAACACCGACGTTACTCGACTTCTGTAGCACCCCGGTCAGGGTCAATTCGCTGTAGCGCGCCACGTCTTTAATTTCGTGGCCGTTAATTCGATAAGGCACGGTATTGAGCACGGTATTTTCGTTGACGATACCGCGCTGCAGCGCCGTCATCACCACCATCGGCTTCACCGTCGAACCCGGTTCGAAGACGTCAGTGATGGCGCGGTTACGCATGGTGTCTTTCGCCGTGCCGGCGAAGTTGTTTGGGTTGTAGGACGGGCTGTTGGCCATCGCCAGCACTTCGCCGGTGTTCACGTCCACTAACACCGCGCTGCCGGACTCGGCTTTGTTAAAGGCCACGGCGTTGTTCAGCTCACGATAGACCAGCGCCTGCAGACGCTCATCGATACTCAGCGCCAGGTTGTGCGCCGCCTGGCTGTCGGTGGAAGAGATGTCTTCAATTACCCGGCCATAGCGGTCTTTACGCACGATACGCTCGCCCGGCTGGCCGGTGAGCCATTTATCAAAGCTTTTTTCGACCCCTTCAATCCCCTGGCTGTCGACGTTGGTAAAACCGATGAGGTGAGCGGTCACTTCCCCGGAAGGGTAGTAACGACGGGATTCTTCACGCAGATGAATGCCCGGCAGCTTCAGTTTTTTGATGTAGTCGGCCATGTCAGGGTTAACCTGACGCGCCAGATAGATGAAACGCATCCGCGGATTGGTATTGATGCGCGTCGCCAGCTGATCCAGCGGCATATTGAGGGCATCCGCCAGCGCCTTCCAGCGCGTATCCAGGGTTACCCCGCCGGCATCATGGAGTTCTTTCGGATCGGCCCAGATAGCTTTCACCGGCACGCTGACCGCCAGTGGACGTCCGGAGCGGTCGGTAATCATCCCGCGCGCGGTGGACACTTCCTGTACGCGCAGGGAACGCATATCGCCCTGACGCACCAGCATATCCGGGCTGACCACCTGTAGCCAGGCAACGCGCCCCAGCAGGAAAGTCAGCGCCAGCAGAATGCAGCCGCACAGCAACGCAAAACGCCAACTGATAAAGTTGGCCTGTTCTTCCTGACGTTTTGCTTTTGGCGTTTTTGGCGCTGCTTTCATCCGTCGCAATAATCCTTATTTCTGTACAACGATATTTTCTTGTGATGGATCGACGTGTTGCATCTGCAACTTCTCGGTCGCGATCCGTTCAACCCGACTGTGATCGCCGAGCGCGTTCTCTTCGAGGATCAGGTTGCGCCACTCAATGTCCAGGGCGTCGCGTTCCAGAACCAGTTGTTCACGCTGCGCGGTCAACAGGCGCGTGTGGTGCGCGGTGGTGACCACGGTAATCGCCGTAATAATGATGCAAATGAACAGGCAGAGTGGCAGTTTCCCAAACCGCAGAAGGTCGTCCCCGATCACGCCAGGCAAAGCATGGCGCTCGTTGCTTCCAATCGACCCTTTAACTTTGCTTAAGGCCTCTGTCACTCTGCCGATCATGCGTTCGTCCTCTCTGCGATACGCAGCACTGAACTACGGGCACGTGGATTCTCTGCCACCTCTTCTTCGCCCGGCATCAACTTGCCTAGTGCTCGTAACTCACGGCCGCCCAGTTTTTTGAGCTGCGATTCGGTCATCGGTATTCCCGCCGGAACCTGCGGACCGCGGCTTTGCTCACGCATAAAGCGCTTTACAATGCGATCTTCCAGCGAATGAAAACTAACGATCGACAGCCGCCCGCCCGGGGCCAGCACGCTGAGCGAGCTTTTTAGCGCCTGCTCTATCTCCTCCAGTTCACTGTTTACCCAAATGCGCACCGCCTGGAAGGTACGGGTCGCGGGATGTTTGTGCTTATCTTTTACCGGCATCGCCGCGGCGATGACCTCCGCCAGCTCTTTGGTGCGGGTCATCGGTGCAATGCGATTACGTTCGACGATCGCGCGGGCGATCCGTTTACCGAAACGCTCTTCGCCGAAGGTTTTAATCACCCAGGCGATATCCGCTTCTTCAGCGGTCTGCAGCCATTCGGCCGCGGACTGACCGCGGGTCGGATCCATGCGCATATCCAGCGGCCCGTCGCGCATAAAGGAAAAGCCGCGTTCCGCATCGTCAAGCTGCGGGGAAGAGACGCCAAGATCGAGCAGAATGCCGTCGATCTTACCGGTAAGATTGCGCTCGCCGACGTACTCAGCAAGCTGTGAAAATGGACCATGTACGATGGAAAAGCGGGGATCATCGATGGTTTGCGCGACGGCAATCGCCTGAGGATCGCGATCGATTGCCAGCAAGCGTCCTTCCGCTCCCAGTTGGGAGAGGATCAGGCGCGAGTGACCGCCGCGACCAAAGGTACCATCAATATAGATACCGTCTGGACGAATATTGAGGCCGTTGACGGCTTCATCCAGAAGTACCGTAGTGTGTTTAAAATTTTCCATCATTTTTATAAAGACAAATCCTGCAGGCGCTCCGACAGTTCACCGGTCGCGGACTGCTCAGCGTCGATATCTTCCTTGACCCGTTGATACCAGGTCGTTTCGTCCCACAGTTCAAATTTATTAAACTGCCCGACCAGCATCACTTCTTTTGTCAGCCCGGCATGCTGCCGTAACACCGGCGCTATCAGCAAGCGACCGGCATTATCCATCTGACATTCGCTGGCATGACCCAGAAGCAAACGCTGTACGCGCCGCTCAACGGGATTCATGCTCGATAAACGCGACAATTTCTGCTCGATGACTTCCCATTCAGGCAATGGATAAAGCAGCAGGCACGGGTGATGAATGTCAATGGTGCATACCAATTGACCGGCAGCGTCCTCGATCAGCCCATCGCGATAGCGCGTTGGCACGGCCAGGCGGCCTTTGCTGTCGAGATTGACTAACGTTGCTCCACGGAACATGCCAGCCTCACCCCTTTTCGCCACTTTATCCCACAAATTCCCACCACAAGGAGTTTACGGAGCGGAGGAAAAGCTTGTCAAGCCAGCACGAATGCCAACGGAGCTCAAAAACCCATTATTTACAGCCGACATTAGCCCTGATGAAAAAATCATCAACAGGCGAGGCAAATTAACGTTATGAATACGTGTAAGAAAATAACCAACAAACTCGTAACAGTTATAAACATCAAAATATCTTCGGCGGGAAAATATAAAGTGTCAGTTTGCGACGCGAGCGGCATTTTAGGCCATTATGCCGGCCGTTAACAGTACCTGTTGCTGGCTGAAGGGCTGACCAGGCGCGGGATAAGGCAGGAGAGAAAGGTTGGGGCTAACAAAATGGGTGTTAATTCAGCAATTAACCTGGTGAATGTAACAAAATAATACAATTAAAGCCGGCACAATCATTTTTTGTGTCCCGTTTTGAGTCGCAAAACGATTGCCAGCGAATAAAACAAAATAACGCGTAAAGAAGTTTAGGGATTTGTCTGAAATATATTCAGTTTTGCATTCTGGACGTCAGTTGCCTGATTTATCGCCAGCGGCCTGCTCACTGGCAGGCCTGCCAGGATTAATCCTGGGTGCTGACGATATTGCGCCCTTAACGGCGATTCAGGCTGCCGCGGCGATAAAGATTACGACGAATACGGCTGAGGCCCGGCTTCGGCTTGCGCGGTTCATCGAGGCTGGCGAGGACGATCTCGAGCACCCGCTCAGCGACATCGCGATGGCGCTGGGCCACGGCCAGTACCGGACACTGCAGGAAATCGAGCAGCTCATTATCGCCGAAGGTGGCGATCGCCAGCTCGGAAGGCAGTTTACCCTCACGGCGCAGCGTCACATCCATGACGCCCTGCAGCAACGGGAAAGAGGTGGTGAACAGCGCCTGCGGCATCGGATGGGTTTCAAGCCATTTCTCAAACAGCTGGGCCGCCGCTTCTCGCTCGTAGCTGTTGGCATAGAGATAATGCACCTCACGCGGATCGTCCTGCCAGGCTTTACGGAAGCCTTGCTCGCGCAGGAAGCTCACCGACAGTTCCGGCAGCGCGCCCAGATAAAGCACCGTTTCGCCGGGAAAAGTCCGCAACTCGGCGGCGAGCATCTCGGCATCATCCTGGTCAGCGCCGACGACGCTGGTGAAGTGCTCGCGGTCAAGGGCGCGGTCGAGGGCGACAATCGGAAACGGATCGTTAGCCCAGCGCTGATAAAAAGGGTGCTCCGGCGGCAGCGAGGTGGAAACAATGATGGCGTCCACCTGGCGCTGTAGCAGATGCTCGATACAGCGCATTTCGTTATCGGGCTGATCCTCCGAGCAGGCAATCAGCAACTGATAGCCGCGCTGGCGCGCCTGCCGCTCCAGATAATTTGCAATGCGGGTATAGCTGGTGTTCTCCAGATCCGGGATCACCAGACCGATAGAGCGTGTGCGTCCTGCACGCAGGCCAGCAGCGACCGCATTCGGGTGATAGTTGTGCTCTCGCACGACAGCCATCACTTTTTCGACCGTTTTATCGCTTACGCGGTACTGCTTCGCTTTGCCATTAATCACATAGCTCGCGGTGGTTCTTGAAACACCGGCCAGCCGGGCGATTTCATCCAGTTTCACAATTGCCCCTTGGGTAAGAAGTGCCAAACATAACCATTATTCAGGTATGGAACCCTTTTTATAACATCTAAGCGCAGAATAGTTAGCGCAGCAACCGCTTTCGCTTACAGTTCCTACTGATTTCGCAAAAAAAAAAGCCCGACAGTCGCTGCCGGGCTATTTTTGCATCAGTTCCCGATCCTCAGCGCATGATTTTATCACCGCGAGACAGGCCGACCACGCCGGAGCGAGCCACTTCCACGATCCGAGCGACATCGCGCAGGGAGGCCAGGAAAGCGTCGAGCTTATCGCTGGTGCCGGCGAGTTGAACGGTATAGATAGAAGGCGTCACGTCGATAATCTGTCCACGAAAGATTTCGGTGTTGCGCTTCACTTCTTCACGGCCGTAACCGCTGGCCTGGACCTTCACCAGCATGATTTCGCGTTCGACATGAGCCCCCTGCCCCAGCTCGCTGACCCGCAGGACATCCACCAGCTTGTGCAGCTGCTTTTCAATCTGCTCGATCGCTTTTTCATCGCCCACGGTCTGGATGGTCATCCTGGAGAGGGTCGGATCGTCCGTCGGGGCGACAGTCAGGCTTTCTATATTATAGCCGCGCTGGGAAAAGAGGCCGATAACGCGGGACAATGCGCCCGATTCGTTTTCCAGTAATACCGATAATATTCGGCGCATAATCAGGTCCTCTCCGTTTTGCTCAACCACATTTCATCCATGCCGCCGCCGCGGATCTGCATGGGGTACACATGCTCACTGCCGTCGACGGTGACATCGACAAACACCAGCCGGCGCTGTCGCACCTGCTCCAGGGCTTCTGCAAGCTTCGTCTCCAGCTCCTGCGGCTCGCTGATGCGGATCCCAACGTGGCCGTAGGCTTCCGCCAGACGAACGAAGTCCGGCAGCGACTCCATATAGGACTGCGAGTGGCGCCCGGAATAGAGCATATCCTGCCACTGCTTCACCATCCCCAGATAGCGGTTGTTAAGGTTAAGCACCAGGACCGGCAGCTCATACTGCAGCGCAGTAGAGAGTTCCTGAATGTTCATCTGGATACTGCCGTCACCGGTCACGCAGACGACCATTTCGTCCGGCAGAGCCATTTTGACCCCCAGCGCAGCCGGTAGGCCAAAGCCCATGGTGCCGAGGCCACCGGAGTTAATCCAGCGCCGCGGCTTGTCGAAGGGGTAATAGAGGGCGGCGAACATCTGGTGCTGACCCACATCGGAAGTGACATAGGCATCGCCCTGAGTCAGGCGCCAGATCGTTTCTATCACCGCCTGCGGTTTGATCTTGTCGCTCTGGTCGTCGTAGCGCAGGCAATGGCGGGCGCGCCACTGCTCAATCTGCTGCCACCAGTCGCGAATGTCGTCCAGCGGCTGCTGCGCCTCTTCCTGCTCCAGCAGCTCCAGCATCTGCTCCAGCACCAGCCGGGCATCGCCGACGATCGGCACATCTGCTGGCACGGTTTTCGAGATTGAGGTCGGATCGATATCGATATGCAGCACAGTCGCGTTCGGACAGTATTTGGCCAGGTTATTGGTGGTCCGATCGTCAAAGCGAACGCCGACGGCAAAAATCACGTCTGAATGGTGCATGGTCATGTTGGCTTCATAAGTGCCGTGCATGCCCAGCATCCCCAGCGCCTGCGAGTGCGTCGCCGGGAAAGCGCCCAGCCCCATCAGGGAGGAGGCCACCGGCAGCTTCAGCTTTTCCGCCAGCTCGCGCAGCTGAGGTTCGCAATGCGCATTGATCGCCCCGCCGCCGACGTAGACGACCGGCTTGCTCGCCGCCACCAGGGTCTGCAGGGCGCGTTTGATCTGGCCTTTATGACCGCTGGTCGTCGGGTTATACGAGCGCATGCTGACCGCGTCTGGCCAGACGTACGGCAGTTTCTTCGCCGGATTGAGTATATCCTTCGGCAGATCGACCACCACCGGCCCGGGGCGACCGCTGGCCGCCAGCCAGAAGGCTTTCTTCAGCACGCCGGGAATATCTTCGGTCTGCTTCACCAGGAAACTGTGCTTCACCACCGGGCGGGAAATCCCCACCATGTCGCACTCCTGGAAGGCATCGTAGCCGATAAGCGATGTCGCCACTTGTCCGGAGAGGATCACCAGCGGGATAGAGTCCATATAGGCCGTCGCGATACCGGTGATGGCGTTCGTCGCCCCAGGCCCTGAGGTCACCAGCACCACACCGACCTCCCCGGTCGCTCGCGCCAGGCCATCCGCCATATGCACCGCCGCCTGCTCGTGGCGAACCAGCACATGATCGATACCGCCAAGGGTATGTAACGCATCATAGATATCGAGGACTGCGCCTCCGGGATAGCCGAATACTTGCTTGACGCCCTGATCGACAAGCGATTGGACGACCATCTCGGCTCCTGACAACATCTCCATGGTTTGCCTCCAGGCTTATTGTTTTACGACAGCGGAACTCAATTTCCGCGCGCTCGCACGATGCGAAGGAGTACCCCTCCGCACTGAGGTGAATGGACTGCATGCCACTACCATAACTGCTCGCCAGCAGGCAGGCAATTCGCCACCGGAGATGCTTTCTAAGTAGAATAAGAAGAAAAACAAGCGGAGAGAGGAAAATATGGTGGAATGCTTCAGATATAAGAAAAGAGAATAGTAAATACTCGGAGAAAAGGCGCGATAGCAGGAATTGATCCATTTTTTGTTAACGGGCGGAGAGCAACCGAAAGGGTAAACAGCATAAAATTCTGCATTATTGTAATTAAATCATATAAAAAAAGGAGCCGAAGCCCCTTTCATGCTTATTGCCATCGGCTCAGCGCTGACAAATATCCACCAGCAGCTCTTCCATCCACTGATGACCTTTATCGCGACCCGCCGCTTCGTGCCAGGAGAGATAGCAGGTCCGGCTATTCACCTTCAGCGGCAGAGGTAATATTTGCAGCGCTAACTTATCGGCAAACTCATTTGCCAGCCAGCGCGGCGCAATGGCCACCATCTGCGTTTGCGACACCACGTTTAATACGCTGACCATCGCATTACCTTGATATGCGATGCGCGCTTGTTTATCGGCGGTGTCATACCACGGCAGACTGAATGAGGCATACCGATCGAGAGCCACCGCGGCATGCTCCTCGCGATAAATATCAGCCTCCATCACCGGTCCGGAGATACGCGGATGGTTGCGGCTAGCCACCAGAACCATTTCATCTTTGAATAGCGGTACACAGGCAAACTCAGGACGACGAAATTCTTCATAACCGATCACAAATTCCGTTTCCTGATAACGTAACTGATGTTCCGTATTTTGATTAAGCGCTGATTTAAAGACTAAATGAATATTGGGCGCGATTTCGGCGACTTTATTAAAAATCAACGACGTCAGGATGTTATCCAGCGGGCTACAGACGCACAGATTGAAAACACGCTCACTGCTCAAGGGTTCAAAACCGGAGCCTGGCAATTCGTTTTGTACCAGCTGCAGCGCCTGACGCACTGAGCCAAACAGCTGATAGGCCCGCGCCGTCGGCTGAATACCGCGGCCATAGCGCACAAACAGCTCATCATTAAACATCACTTTCAGACGTGAAACCGCGTTGCTCACCGCCGGTTGAGACATGCCGAGCGTATGGGCGGCACGGGTAATATTCTGTTCCTGCATAACCGCATCAAAAACGGTAAGCAGATTGAGATCAACCATCCGTAGTTGAGGTTTTACGACTTCCTGTCCGGGGGCTGATTTATATTCTGGACTTTCAATTAACATATCTAGTTCCGCCGTCACGATGAATTCCCTTTACTAAACCGCTATAATTAGCGCCGAAAATATCATTTATCATGCCAATGACATTTGCAAAATAGCAAAGGTGTATTTTAGGAATATATCAAGGCTATGAGTGGCAGTGTCAAACCGGTACCACCGGAATAAATAAACTGCTCAAACAATATGAGTTACTTAATGAAGATGAGTCTAACCATAATCCAGGAAAATAAAAACAACACCAATGGTTAACTGTAACTTAAGCAATAATAAAGTATTTTATTTTCCACCCCATAAAATTAACAACTATTTATCATTGAAAAAAGATCCGCTAAGGGGTAGACATATTCACACGAAAAATAAATATAATTATTTCATTCAGATAGCGATTTTTGACCGCTTCGCTCGCGGCGCATCGTGAGCGAGGCCTTTAATGCAAAGTACATTTTCAAATGAAACATATCCCTGTGCGCCCCCGCAGGTCCAAAATAGGATCTTCGGCAAAAAAGGGCTAACATCAGCACAATTAGCTAATTCACGCCGCGGACCAAAAACGCTTTTTCCATGCCAGGGGTTGACTTTGAAACGGCTATCCAGTAACTCTAAAAGCATAACGATTTCATCTGGAGTTTGACGCAATGATTCGCACCACTCGCATCACCAGCCTACTACTACTAAACGCATGCCATTTGCGCGGTAGGCTGTTGGGCGACGTTCAGCGTTAAGTCATCTTCCAGCAAGACTATAAAACCCGCGCCTTGGCGCGGGTTTTTTTATGCTCGTCAACAAGGCGCCAGGACACAGACTAAGGATCCAAACCATGAGCCAGCAAGTCATTATTTTCGATACGACCTTACGTGATGGCGAACAAGCGTTACAGGCAAGCCTGAGTGTCAAAGAGAAGCTGCAGATTGCTCTGGCCCTCGAGCGCATGGGTGTTGACGTGATGGAAGTCGGTTTCCCGGTTTCTTCTCCGGGCGATTTTGAATCCGTGCAGACCATCGCGCGCACCATCAAAAACAGCCGCGTATGCGCCCTGGCGCGCTGCGTCGAGAAAGATATCGACGTAGCGGCGGAATCCTTAAAGGTGGCCGAAGCGTTCCGTATCCACACCTTCATCGCCACCTCGCCGATGCATATCGCCACCAAACTGCGCAGCACCCTGGATGAGGTCATTGAACGCGCGGTTTATATGGTGAAGCGGGCGCGCAACTACACTAACGATGTCGAGTTCTCCTGTGAAGACGCCGGCCGTACGCCGATTGCTGACCTGGCTCGCGTCGTGGAAGCCGCGATTAACGCTGGCGCCACCACCATTAATATTCCGGATACCGTCGGCTACACCATGCCGTTCGAGTACGCCAACATTATCAGCGGCCTGTATGAGCGCGTACCGAATATCGACAAAGCCATTATCTCCGTCCATACCCATGATGACCTGGGTATTGCCGTCGGCAACGCCCTCGCCGCGGTCCACGCCGGAGCCCGCCAGGTAGAAGGCGCGATGAACGGTATCGGCGAGCGCGCCGGCAACTGCGCGCTGGAAGAGGTCATCATGGCGATTAAAGTGCGCAAAGACATCATGAACGTGCACACCAATATCAACCACCATGAAATCTGGCGCACCAGCCAGACCGTCAGCCAGATCTGCAACATGCCGATCCCGGCGAACAAAGCCATCGTCGGCACCGGCGCCTTCGCCCACTCCTCCGGTATCCACCAGGACGGCGTGCTGAAGAACCGCGAAAACTACGAAATCATGACCCCGGAATCCATCGGCCTGAACCAGGTACAGCTGAACCTGACTTCCCGCTCCGGTCGCGCGGCGGTGAAACACCGGATGGAAGAGATGGGTTACCAGGAGAGCGATTACAACCTGGATCACCTGTACGACGCGTTCCTGAAGCTGGCGGACAAAAAAGGCCAGGTCTTCGATTACGATCTGGAAGCGCTGGCCTTCATCAACAAGCAGCAGGAAGAGCCGGAGCATTTCCGCCTGGATTACTTCAACGTTCAGTCCGGCTCCAGCGATATCGCGACCGCCTCGATCAAACTGGTCTGTGGGGATGAGATCAAAACGGAAGCCGCCAACGGCAACGGTCCGGTTGATGCTATCTACCAGGCGATTAACCGCGTCACCGATTACAACATTGAATTAGTGAAATATGGCTTAAGCGCGAAAGGCCACGGCAAAGACGCCCTGGGCCAGGTGGATATCGTCGTTGACTACAACGGCCGCCGTTTCCACGGCGTTGGTCTGGCAACGGATATCGTAGAGTCGTCAGCCAAAGCGATGGTTCACGTGCTGAACAACATCTGGCGCGCCGCCGAAGTCGAAAAAGAATTGCAACGCAAAGCTCAGAATAAAGAGAACAATAAGGAAACCGTGTAATGTCGAAGAATTACCATATTGCCGTTTTGCCGGGTGATGGCATTGGCCCGGAAGTGATGAACCAGGCGATGAAAGTACTGGAAGCCGTGCGCCAACGTTTTGCCATGCACATTACCACCAGCCAGTACGACGTCGGCGGCGCGGCCATCGACCGTCAGGGAACTCCCCTGCCGCAGGCGACCGTCGCCGGATGCGAGCAGGCGGACGCGATCCTGTTCGGCTCCGTCGGCGGCCCGAAGTGGGAACACCTGCCGCCCGCAGAACAGCCAGAGCGCGGCGCCCTGCTGCCGCTGCGTAAACACTTTAAACTGTTCAGCAATCTGCGCCCGGCCAAACTGTATCAGGGGCTGGAAGAGTTCTGCCCGCTGCGCGCCGACATCGCCGCCAACGGCTTCGACATTCTCTGCGTTCGCGAACTGACCGGCGGCATCTACTTCGGTCAGCCGAAAGGTCGCGAAGGCAGCGGTCAGCATGAGAAAGCTTTTGATACCGAGGTGTATCACCGCTTTGAAATCGAACGTATCGCGCGCATCGCGTTTGAATCCGCCCGTAAACGTCGTCACAAAGTGACCTCCATCGATAAAGCCAACGTCCTGCAGTCGTCCATTCTGTGGCGCGAAATCGTCACCGAGATCGGCAAGGAGTATCCGGACGTTGAGCTGGCGCATATGTATATCGATAACGCCACCATGCAACTGATTAAAGATCCGTCCCAGTTCGACGTGCTGCTGTGCTCCAACCTGTTCGGCGACATCCTCTCCGACGAGTGCGCGATGATCACCGGCTCGATGGGTATGCTGCCGTCCGCCAGCCTCAACGAACAAGGTTTCGGCCTGTACGAGCCAGCAGGCGGCTCGGCGCCGGATATCGCCGGCAAAAATATCGCTAACCCGATCGCGCAGATCCTCTCCCTGGCGCTGCTGCTGCGCTATAGCCTCGACGCTGACGAGGCGGCGAGCGCGATTGAAAGCGCGATTAACCGCGCTCTGGAGGAAGGCGTTCGTACCGGCGATTTAGCGCGCGGCACGGCAGCGGTCAGCACTGATGAAATGGGCGATATCATTGCCCGCTATGTCGCAGAAGGGGTGTAATCATGGCGAAGACGTTATACGAAAAATTGTTTGATGCGCACGTGGTGTATGAGGCGCAAAACGAAACTCCGCTGTTGTATATCGACCGCCATCTGGTGCATGAAGTCACCTCCCCGCAGGCCTTTGACGGCCTGCGCGCCCACGGCCGCCAGGTGCGCCAGCCGGGTAAAACCTTCGCCACCATGGATCATAACGTCTCGACGCAGACCAAAGATATTAACGCGTCCGGCGAGATGGCCCGCATTCAGATGCAGGAGCTGATTAAGAACTGTAAAGAGTTCGGCGTTGAGCTGTACGATCTGAACCACCCGTACCAGGGCATCGTTCACGTGATGGGCCCGGAACAAGGGGTTACCCTGCCGGGGATGACCATTGTGTGCGGCGACTCCCATACCGCCACCCACGGCGCCTTTGGCGCGCTGGCCTTCGGCATCGGCACCTCCGAAGTAGAGCATGTGCTGGCGACCCAGACCCTGAAACAGGGTCGTGCGAAAACCATGAAAATCGAAGTGCAAGGCAAAGCGGCGCCGGGCATCACCGCCAAAGATATCGTGTTGGCGATCATTGGTAAAACCGGCAGCGCCGGCGGCACCGGCCACGTGGTGGAGTTCTGCGGCGAAGCGATCCGCGATCTGAGCATGGAAGGCCGCATGACCCTGTGCAACATGGCGATCGAGATGGGCGCGAAAGCGGGCCTGGTCGCGCCGGATGAAACCACCTTCAATTACGTACGCGGCCGTCTGCACGCGCCGAAAGGCAAAGATTTTGACGATGCGGTGGCGTACTGGAAAACCCTGAAAACCGACGACGGCGCCACATTTGACACCGTAGTGACGCTGCAGGCGGCTGAGATTGCCCCGCAGGTGACCTGGGGCACCAACCCGGGCCAGGTGATTTCGGTCAGCGATAATATCCCCGATCCTGCGTCGTTCAGCGACCCGGTGGAACGCGCCAGCGCCGAGAAAGCGCTGGCCTATATGGGGCTGAAATCCGGCATTCCGCTGACGGAAGTGGCTATCGATAAAGTATTCATCGGCTCCTGTACCAACTCGCGTATCGAAGATTTGCGCGCGGCGGCGGAAATCGCCAAAGGGCGTAAAGTGGCGCCGGGCGTCCAGGCGCTGGTGGTGCCGGGTTCCGGTCCGGTGAAAGCGCAAGCGGAAGCGGAAGGCCTGGATAAGATCTTTATCGAAGCCGGCTTTGAGTGGCGCTTACCGGGCTGCTCTATGTGTCTGGCGATGAACAACGACCGCCTGAACCCGGGCGAGCGCTGCGCCTCCACCAGCAACCGTAATTTTGAAGGCCGCCAGGGCCGCGGCGGACGCACGCACCTGGTGAGCCCGGCAATGGCCGCGGCGGCAGCTGTGACCGGCCATTTCGCCGATATCCGTAATCTGAAGTAAGGAGACCATCATGGCAGAGAAATTTACCCAACATACCGGCCTGGTGGTTCCGCTGGATGCTGCAAACGTCGATACCGACGCGATCATTCCCAAGCAGTTTCTGCAGAAAGTGACCCGCACCGGCTTTGGCGCGCACCTGTTCAACGACTGGCGCTTCCTCGACGATAAAGGTCAACAGCCGAACCCGGAGTTCGTGCTGAACTTTCCTGAGTACAAAGGCGCATCTATCCTGCTGGCGCGGGAAAACTTCGGCTGTGGCTCCTCGCGCGAGCATGCGCCGTGGGCGCTGACCGATTACGGTTTTAAAGTCGTTATCGCCCCAAGCTTTGCCGATATTTTCTATGGCAACAGCTTCAACAACCAGCTGCTGCCGGTGACGTTGAGCGATGAGCAGGTCGACGAGCTGTTCAAACTGGTGCAGGCCAACCCGGGCATTACGTTTGAAGTAGACCTGGAAGCGCAGGTGGTTAAAGCGGGGGATAAAACCTACAGCTTTAAGATCGACGATTTCCGTCGCCACTGCATGCTCAATGGCCTGGATAGCATCGGCCTGACGCTGCAACATGAAGCGGCTATTTCCGACTATGAGCACAAGCTGCCGGCGTTTATGAATTAATCTTCGCGCCCGGTCATTTGACCGGGCTTTTTAGTTTATTGCGGCAGAAAATTGAGATCTTACGCACAAAAAACAATATTGCTTCACCGTTCGTCAGCCCATGACGTTGGCCTGCCCCACGCGATAAAGACGAATGATTCCGCTTTCCTCCCCCTGACCTGCGTGGTTTATGTATTATCCCTTCACTGCAAGTAAAAATAAGGTACGAGTGTTTAATATAAAAATATAACAATGTGAAAAAAGCGTTAATCTCATAGAGAACCCCTATAGCTCACAGCAAAAAAAAGCATTATTTTTCGATTTTTCGCCTCGCTATCTTTTCCCACAGAGAAATATTAACTAAGGACACGCCCGGGCCCCCGCATAGCGGCTTCCCGGCCTCCTGTGGAGAGAAGAGATGAGCCACTATCCGCACCTTTTCAGTCCGTTGACCATCAACGGCATGACGCTAAAAAACCGCATTATTATGCCCCCGATGGGCACCAATATGGCCACGCTCAATGGCGAGGTCTCGCAGGAACAGCTGGAATACTACGAACTGCGGGCCAAAGGCGGCACCGGGCTTATCACCATCGAAAACATCTGTATTGATTTCCCTTTCGCCTCCAACGGCACCACCCAGCTGCGGATCGATAACGATCAATATATCCCACGGCTGTTTAAATTAACCGAGACCCTGCATAAACATGGCGCCTGCGTATCCATTCAGTTAAATCACGCAGGCGCTTCGGCTTATGCCTACCGCCTCGAAGGTCAGACACCGCTCTCCTCCTCGACGACGCCCTCGAAAAAGCACGGTAATATTCCGCGGCCAATGACCCATGAGGAAATTTATCACGCGGTGGAAAAATTCGGTGACGCCGCAGAGCGCGTTCGTCGCGCGGGTTTTGACTGCGTCGAAATTCATGCCGGCCACTCCTATTTAATTAGCCAGTTTTTATCGCCGTTATTTAACAAGCGCACCGATGAATTTGGCGGCAGCGTCGAAAACCGCACCCGGATATTAAGTCTGATTGTCGATAAAGTTCGCGCCTGCGTCGGGCCGCGTTTTCCGGTCAGCCTGCGCATTAGCGCCGACGACTTCCTCAAGGGCGGCAATACCCTCGAAGATTCTCTGCGCATCCTTGAGCTCTGCCAGGAGAAGGTCGATATCATCAACGTCTCGGCGGCGCAGAACGACAACCTGAATCTGCAAATCGACCAGATGTCGCTGGAGGATGGCTGGAAGCGTTATCTCTCCCGCGCGGTGCGCGATAAATTCCATAAGCCCACGGTCATCGCCGGCAATATCCGTACCCCGCAGGTGGCCGAGGATATCCTCGCCAGCGGCGATGCCGATCTCATTGCCATTGGTCGCGGTCTGATTGCCGAGCCGGAGTGGGTGCAGAAGGTGCAAAGCGGTAAAGAACGCCTGATGCGCAAATGCATCTCCTGCAACATCGGCTGCGCCGACCATCGCATCGCCCGCTCGCGCCCGCTGCGCTGTTCAATTAACCCGGACATCATTCACGGCGATACCTACAAAACGCGGCGCGTTAATCGCGAAACGAACGTGGTCGTCATCGGCGCCGGCACTGCCGGGATGGAGGCCGCCTGCACCGCGGCGGAAGTCGGCTGCCACACCTGGCTGCTGGAGGCGAAAAATCACGTCGGCGGTCTCGCCAGCGATATCGCCCGTCTGCCGGAGAAAAAACGCATCGCGGATTTCCCGCAGTTTATGAAAAACCGCATCGCCGCGCTGGATAACCTGATGCTGCAGGTCGGCAAACGGGCAGACGTGGCCTCGGTTTCCGCCCTGCGTCCGCATCTGATCGTCAATGCCACCGGCTCAACCCCCCTGCTGCCGCCTATTGCAGGACTGCGGGAGAATATTGACGCCGAGGAAGGTAAGGTCTTTTCCATTACCGGCATGATCGGCAATCTGGCGAAATTTACCCATGTCGAGGGCAAACGCATCGCCGTTGTCGGCGCGGGCGCCGTTGGCCTTGACGTCATCGAATACTTTACCGCTCGCGGCGCGCAAGCGGTATTAATCGAAATGCAGGACGCCGCCGGTCGCGATCTCGACATCATTACCAGGAATGCCATGTTGACCATGCTCGACGAGCACCAGGTCGAACAGCACATGAATACGCAACTGATGGCGGTGGCTGCCGACCATTTCCAGGTGAAAAATACACAGCATACCTTCGATATCCCCTTCGACTACGGCTTTGTCTGCCTGGGGATGCGCGCCAACCGGACGGGTCTCGACGAGATCGAGCGCTGGGCCAATGCCAATAACGTCAAAATCATGAATATCGGCGACAGCGTGATGGCGCGACGCATTATCGACGGCATCCGCGAAGGCCGCAACGTGCTGGACACCCTCGAAGACATGGGTGCGCTGGGCAGCCGCGAAGCACAACGAATTCCCTTTCTAACTTATTGAGGATTTTTGTCATGGCAGAACGTATTACTGGACACACTGAGCTGATTGGTCTGATCGCCACCCCGATTCGCCACAGCATGTCGCCCACCATGCACAACGAGGCTTTCGCCCATCTCGGGCTGGACTACGTCTACCTGGCTTTTGAAGTCGGTAATCAGGAGCTGAAAGACGTTGTGCAGGGCTTCCGGGCTTTGAAGCTGCGCGGCTTTAACGTCTCTATGCCGAACAAAACCGAGATTTGCCAGTATCTTGATAAGCTCTCGCCGGCGGCGCAGCTGGTCGGGGCGGTGAATACCGTGGTCAATGACGACGGCGTACTGACCGGGCATATTACCGACGGCACCGGCTATATGCGCGCCCTTAGCGAAGCGGGTATCGATATTATTGGCAAGAAGATGACCGTGCTCGGCGCCGGCGGCGCGGCGACCGCGCTCTGCGTCCAGGCGGCACTGGATGGCGTGAAGGCGATCTCGATCTTCAACCGTCGCGATAAATTCTTCGCCAACGCTGAAGAAACGGTAGCCAAGATCCGCAACAACACGCGCTGCGAGATCCATCTGTTCGATCTCGACGATCATGACAAACTGCGTGCCGAAATCGACAGCAGCGTGATCCTGACCAATGCCACCGGGGTCGGCATGAAGCCGTTCGAAGGCCAGATGCTGCTCCCGGACGACAGCTTCCTGCGTCCGGACCTGATCGTCTCCGACGTCGTGTACAACCCGCGCAAAACCCACCTGCTGGAAGTGGCTGAGAAAAAAGGCTGCCGTACGCTAAACGGCCTCGGGATGATGCTGTGGCAAGGCGCGCGCGCGTTCGAAATCTGGACGGGTAAACAGATGCCGGTTGATTACATCAAAAGCATCCTGTTCTAAGGGGCAAGCGATGAAAAATAAATACGTCCCTACCGCGGCAGGGCTGTACCTCAACTACCTGATTCATGGCATGGGGGTGCTGCTGATCACCCTCAACATGGCCCATCTCCAGGAGCAGTGGGGAACAGACGCTGCCGGCGTATCAGTGGTGATCTCCTCGTTAGGGATCGGCAAACTGGCGACCATCGTGACCGGCTTTCTGTCGGATCGCTTTGGTCGTAAGCCCTTTATCTATCTGGGGATCCTCAGCTATCTGATCTTTTTTATCGGCATTCTGCTGACCAAAAATATCTATCTGGCCTATGTCTTCGGCATTATGGCGGGCCTGGCGAACAGCTTCCTCGACTCCGGCACCTATCCGGCGCTGATGGAATCTTTCCCGCACTCCGCCAGCCGGGCCAACGTGTTGATCAAAGCCTTCGTCTCCGCCGGACAGTTCCTGCTACCGTTCATTATCAGCTTCCTGATCTGGGCGAATCTGTGGTTCGGCTGGTCGTTCGTGATTGCGGCGGCGCTGTTTGTTGTGAGCGGCCTCTATTTGCTCAAAATGCCGTTCCCGGATAGCCAGGCGGCGAAAAAAGAGGCCACCCCAGGGCCACAGGCGGAAACCTCAGCCCGTCCGCAGGCCAACAAACTGGATATGGTGATCTTCACCCTGTACGGCTATATCGGCATGGCGACATTCTATCTGGTCAGCCAGTGGCTGGCGCAGTACGGTCAGTTCGTGGTCGGCCTGCCCTATGCCTCGGCGATTAAGCTGCTCAGCATCTATACCGTCGGGTCGCTGGTCTGCGTCTTCGTGACCGCCGCCTTCGTCAAAGAGGTGTTCAGCTCCGCCGTCGCCATGATCATCTATACTGGCCTGTCGATGGTCTCGCTGCTGCTGGTATGCCTGTTCCCGACGCCGATGATGGTTACCGGCTTCGCCTTTGTCATCGGCTTTGCCGCCGCGGGCGGAGTGCTACAGCTGGGAGCGACGATCATGGCGATGAGCTTCCCGAACGGGAAAGGCAAGGCAACCGGCATCTTCTACACCGCCGGCAGTATCGCCAGCTTCACGATCCCGCTGATCACCGCCAAACTTTCGCAGATCAGTATTGCCAGCATTATGTGGTTTGATTTTGCGATCGCCGTGATCGGCTTTGTGATCGCCCTGTACATCGGCTATCGTCAACTGCAGGCTCGGGCGGCGCAAAAAGTATCACCCACCGCAGTCACCGCCTGAGGTTCAACGCGAATAATAATGGATGCCTACATGACAAATGCAGTTACCGTAAAGAACATCACCTTCCAGGAAGGGGAAACCTTAATTTGTGTACCGCTGATCGGCAAAACGCTGGATGAAATACTGGGTAACGCCCACGGCCTGGTCGACGCCGGCGCCGATATCATCGAATGGCGCGTTGACCACTTTACTCAGGTGAGAGAGATGGCTCAGGTGATGGCCGCGCTGGCGGAAATTCGTGGCGCGCTGAAAGCGCTGCCGCTGCTGTTCACCTTCCGCAGCAAGAAAGAAGGCGGCGAGACCGAGCTCAGCGACGAGGCCTACTTCGCGCTCAACCGCGAAGCGGCGCGCAGTGGCCTGGTTGATGTCATCGATATCGAGCTGTTCAATGATGAAGCGCAGATCCGCGCGCTGGTTGACGATGCGCATGCCGCGGGCGTCAAAGTGATCATGAGTAACCATGATTTTCATAAGACCCCCGCCCAGGAAGATATCATCTATCGCCTGCGCCGCATGCAGGATCTGGGCGCCGATCTGCCGAAGATCGCGGTGATGCCGCAATCGCCGCAGGACGTTCTGACCCTGCTCGCCGCCACGCTGACCATGAAAGAGAAGTATGCCACCCGCCCGCTGATCACCATGTCGATGGGAAAATCGGGCGGCGTCAGCCGGGTGACCGGGCGTCTTTTTGGCTCAGCCATGACCTTCGGTACCGTGGGTCAGGCTTCCGCGCCGGGACAGATCGCCATCGACAAGCTGCGTGAAGTGATGGATATTCTCTCCTGATAACCCCTCAGCCCGGAGGACCTCTCCGGGCTATTCGCTAACAGATCTTCTGGCTGTCGTGGATGACCACATTTTTAAACGACTGCAGCGCAGGGGAAAGTCCGCGGTCTTTCATGGTCGCCAGATAGATATAGCGCGGAGGGAGGGTGTTTTTAATCTTCAGGATATGGACGTTGTAATGGGAGAGCGCCGAGATCCGCGGCATGATCGCGATCCCGTAGTCAATGCTGACCAGCCCGGCCATCGCGGTATCCTCTTCCACGTAGCAGGCAATCTCCGGCACCAGCTTTTGCTGCATAAATACATTATCGATAAACGGACGTAAGCCGCTATTTTCTGAAAAATAGATATAGGGATAATGAATCGTCTCCACGAGGTCGACTTCATGTTCATACAGCCGGGCCAGCGGATGATCCCTGGCAGTCACCACCACCAGCTCCTGCTGAATAACCGGAATAAAATCGATATCGGGTTCATCGGCAATATAAGAGCAGATCGCCAGATCGACTTTTCCCGCTTTCAGCTCCTGCAACAGCGTCAGCGAGGTCCCTTGAGTAAAAGAAAAAGTCACGTTGTGAAATTCAGGTGAAAGAGAATATTTATTAATTAACTGCGGAACAACATATTCGCCCATCGTGTAAATAAAGGCGATACGAATGTTTTCTTTATTTTCAGCGCCGTTTTTTTGCAAAACTGTGCGGCCATTTTCCAGTGAGGCCAGCGCATCTTCGACATACGGCAGAAAACGCTTGCCGTTTTGCGTAATTTTAACGTTCCGTCCCTGTCTGGCGAACAGCGCGACCCCTAACTCCTTCTCCAGCTCTGATATCGCATGGCTTAGCGAAGGCTGGGTGATGCACAGACTGGAGGCCGCTTCGGTATAATGTTCAGTTTCAGACAGACGTTTAAAATAATAAAGTTGCTTTAGGTTCATTATTTTTGCCCGTATAATATAAGAATAAATCCACTGATGCTAATATACCATGCAAGCCACCAATAATGCGCACGCGCGGGAAAATATTGGCGGTGCATCAAATATTATTTTCTGAAGCGGATGAATGTGCCACAAAGCGTTGCCATTCATAGATACTACCTATAGTTCCCGGAGATATTTTTGCATATACAAATATATGCAAAAATATTTTAAACTTTAAAGGAACTCGCTATGAGTATGTCAAACTCTCAGGAAGTCCTCACTTCCTCATCGGGGACGAAAAAAAGAAGCCGCGTTCGGATAGTTATTTTACTGCTGTTGTCCGTCGGAACGATGATCAATTATCTCGACCGCACCATCCTTGGTATCGTTGCCCCACAGTTAACCCAGGAAATTCATATCGATCCGGCGATGATGGGCATCATTTTCTCCGCCTTTGCCTGGACCTATGCCCTGGCGCAGATCCCCGGCGGCATGTTTTTAGACCGCTTCGGCAACAAACTGACCTATGCCCTGTCAATTTTCTTCTGGTCGCTGTTTACCCTGCTGCAAAGTTTCACCCTCGGGCTTAAATCTCTGCTGCTTCTGCGCCTGGGACTCGGCGTCAGTGAAGCGCCCTGCTTCCCGGCCAACAGCCGCATCGTCAGCACCTGGTTCCCGCAGCATGAGCGCGCGCGGGCGACGGCAACATATACGGTTGGTGAATATATAGGACTGGCGGCCTTCTCGCCGCTGTTATTTTTAATCCTCGAACATCATGGCTGGAGAACGCTTTTTTTCCTCACCGGCGGATTAGGTATTTTATTTACTTTGGTGTGGTGGCGTTTTTATCACGAACCCCATGAATCGCGCACGGCTAATCAAGCGGAGCTGGATTATATCGGCGCAAACGGCATTGACAATAAAATCCAGAACGTTCCATTTAACTGGCGTGACGCCAGGCGCCTGCTGGGCTGTCGCCAGATCCTCGGCGCCAGTCTGGGTCAGTTTGCCGGTAACACCACGCTGGTGTTTTTCCTGACGTGGTTTCCCAGCTATCTGGCCAACGAGCGCCATCTTCCCTGGCTGCACGTTGGCTTCTTCGCCACCTGGCCGTTCCTCGCCGCCGCCATCGGCATCCTCTTCGGCGGCTGGATCTCGGACCGACTGCTGAAGCGAACCGGCTCCGTCAACATCAGTCGGAAGTTACCAATAATTTCCGGATTATTACTCTCCAGCTGTATTATTGCGGCGAACTGGGTGAGCGCCAACAGCACCGTTATTATTATCATGTCGGTTGCGTTTTTTGGCCAGGGAATGGTTGGCCTGGGCTGGACGTTAATTTCTGATATTGCCCCGGAAAATATGGCAGGCCTGACCGGCGGTATATTTAATTTCTGCGCTAATATGGCGTCGATTATAGCCCCACTGATAATTGGCGTGATTATCTCCGCAACGGGTAACTTCTTTTACGCACTGATCTACGTCGGCCTGACGGCGCTGATCGGCGTGATTGCCTACATCTTTATCATCGGCGACATCAAGCGAATCGAACTGAAGTAAACCCGGCGGCCCCGGCGAATTGCACGCCGGGGCGAAGAGGACGGTCAGATATCCTTTACCTTGCTGGTTAAAAACAGCGTCACCAGCGAAATCGCGGCGATCGTCCAGTAGACGCTGGCGTGGCCATAGCTCTGCGACAGCGCCCCCTGCATCACGCCGGCCAGGATCACGCCAGTGGAAATACTGTTGGTAAACAGGGTGGTCGCCGCCCCCGCGCGCCCCGGCATTAAATCCTGGAACCACAGCATGCCGATCCCGGCGATAATGCCGATAAAGATGGCGTTGAACAGCTGCAGGGCCAGCAGCGCCGTACGGCCATGAAACAGGATCAGCCCCAGATAAAACAGCACACCGGCCGCCACCGCCGCCACCATCATTTTACGTTTACCAAAGCGCTTCACGTAGTAGCCGGCGAGGATCATCGCCGGAATCTCCAGCCCGGCGGCAGTGCCCATCAGGATCCCGGCCAGGCTGTCGGGAAGCCCGAGATCGCTGCTGATCCACAGCGGCATATCAATGATATACATGGTGTTGCAGGTCCACATCAGGGTGGAGGCGATAAACAACATGCGTACGTTCTTGTCCTGCCAGCCGCCGGCCTGCGCCAGCGCCTCCGCCTCTTCAGAGGGTTGCTCCACGCGCGGAACCGAGGGCAGTTTGACGGCAATCAGCGCCAGGCTGATCACAAAGATGCCCGCCGCAATGGAGAACATGGTGGTAAAGCCATAGTTGAGCGCCAGCATAAAGGCCAGCGGCGGGCCAATCACCCACGCCAGGGACAGCTGGGCACGCATGACCGAGCTGAACATCACCACTTCCCGCGCCGAGCTGTCGGCATACTCCCGCGCCAGGGCAAAGAGCTGCGGCATGGCGGCGTTAGCGATGGATGCCAGCATCACCCCGCAGGTGATCAGCGTCAGATAGTGGCGGTTGAAGGCAAACAGCAGCGCATTGCCTACCGCCATCAGGCAGCAGAACATAATTAACCGCCGCCGGTCGCCGCGGCTATCGGAGCGCTTGGCCAGCGCCAGACTCACCAGGATCCCGGCTATCGCATTCACGGTGTAGAACAGGCCCACCCAGAACGGCTGCGCCCCCACTTCGCGGCTGAGAAACAAACTCAACGTCGGCGCCTGCAATGCGCCCGCCACGCCCATCATAAAAGCAACCAGCATAAAGGCGGCATAGACGCCGTTTAGCCGTCGTCCCATCGTCATCAACCACAGCATGAAATGTCCTTAACACACGCGAAGTAAACGAAAAAAGCCAGCAGAGGCTTTCTGCTGGCGGGTGATTCTATACTCTGTGGAATTCACGTTGCAGGACAAACGGTTAACCGTTTTTGCGCTGGCTCCGAAAGGGTGAGTCCCGTAGGGGCGATTCACGCGGCCAGAACTTAGGGCTCTGGGAGCATCGACAGCGATAGACCCAGGCGAGCGCGCGCACCTGCAGCTTGAAAAACGACGAGTATAACACCAATACTCAGTCACACATGATGTCTGCAAGTCAATGATCAGAGGTCTTTGACGTCACTCCCCACTGCATCAGTTCTCCCAGAATTTCCTGCTGTCGTCCTGCCATCAGGCGGGCCAGCCAGGACGCTTCCTGCGTCGCAGAAAAGTAGCGCTGGTAGAACGATTTTGCGGTAGACCTCATCATATTCACCTCCTCGCTTCATCGGGATTCATTATTGGCTTAATATGGGGAGTAATAAATTGCTGAGTTTTGCGCAGGAGTTCCCCTTTTATGTCTTCCGGCCGTCTGCAACAACAGTTCATCCGTCTATGGCAGTGCTGCGACGGCAAGTCGCAGGAGACCACCCTCAACGAGCTGGCGGAAATGCTGAGCTGCTCGCGCCGCCACATGCGCACCTTGCTCAATATGATGGAGTCCCGCGGCTGGCTGACCTGGGAGGCGGAGGCTGGCCGCGGAAAACGCTCGCGGCTGACCTTTCTCTATACCGGCCTCGCCCTGCAGCAGCAGCGTGCCGAAGATCTGCTTGAACAGGATCGCATCGATCAGCTGGTGCAGCTGGTCGGCGATAAAGCCGCCGTCCGTCAGATGCTGGTCTCGCATCTCGGGCGCAGCTTCCGCCAGGGGCGGCACATCCTGCGCGTGCTCTACTACCGGCCGATGAAGAATTTACTGCCCGGCAGCGCGCTGCGGCGTTCGGAAACCCATATCGCCCGGCAAATATTCAGCGCTCTGACGCGGGTAAATGAGGAAAATGGGGAACTGGAAGCCGATATTGCCCACCACTGGCAGCAGTTGACGCCCACCCACTGGCGCTTTTTCCTCCGGCCAGGCATCCATTTTCACCATGGCCGTGAGCTGGAGATGACCGATGTGATCGCTTCTCTGCAGCGCAGCAATGCCCTGCCGCTCTATTCGCATATCGAACGCATTGAGTCGCCCACCGCCTGGACCCTGGATATTCATCTGCGCCAGCCCGACCGCTGGCTGCCCTGGCTGCTGGGCCAGGTACCGGCGATGGTGCTGCCGCAGGAGTGGCGGGCCATGAACCACTTTTCTTCGATGCCGGTCGGCACCGGCCCGTATGCGGTGGTGCGCAACAATCAGAACCAGCTTAAGATCCACGCCTTTGAGGACTATTTTGGCTACCGGGCGCTGATCGATGAGGTGAACGTCTGGGTGCTACCGGAAATTAGCGAAGAGCCCAACGGCGGCCTGACGCTGCAGGGCAATACCGAAAGCGAAAAGGCGGTGGAGAGTCGTCTGGAAGAGGGGTGCTACTACCTGCTGTTCGACTCGCGAAGCCCGCTGGGCGCCAACGAGGCGGTGCGCCGCTGGTTAAGCTATCTGTTTCAGCCCGCGAACCTGCTCTACCACGCGGGCGAGCTTTACCAGGGCAACTGGTTTCCCGCTTACGGCCTGCTGCCGCGCTGGCATCACGCCAGCAACCACGCCTGCGACAAGCCGGCGGGCCTGGAGACGGTTACCCTCACCTACTACCGCGATCATGTCGAACATCGGGTGATCGGCGGGATCATGCGCGACCTGCTGGCAGCGCACCAGGTGAAGCTGGAGATCCAGGAGCTGGAGTACGATGCCTGGCATCGCGGCGAGGTGGTCAGCGATATCTGGCTCAACAGCGTTAACTTCACCTTGCCGATCGAATTCTCGCTATTCGCCTATCTGTACGAAGTCCCGCTGATTCAGCGCTGCATCCCCATCGACTGGCAAGAAGACGCCAGCCGCTGGCGCGCGGGAGAGTTTAATCCGGCTACCTGGAGTCAGCGCCTGCTGGCCAGCCAGCATATCGTGCCGCTGATCCATCACTGGCTGATGATACAGGGGCAGCGCAGTATGCGCGGCGTGCGGATGAACACCCTCGGCTGGTTCGATTTTAAATCCGCATGGTTTGCGCCGCCGGAGCCGTAAGCGCTTTCCGTCATCTGACAAAATCATTACACTAAGGCCGTTCTCAACGGGGTGCTAATAAACATACGCAATATCATTCAAGTTGCATCAAGGCAGCAAGCGGGTGAATCCCCTGGAGCATAGATAACTATGTGACTGGGGTGAACGCGCGAAGCTAACGCAGATGCGGCTTGAAGGATGAAGCGTATGGGCTGAGAAAATACCCGTCGAACCTGATCCGGATAACGCCGGCGAAGGGATTTGAGGCTCACTCAAAATCCTTTGCCACCCCTTTTTTCTGAGGTGCAAAGTGTTGAAAAAATTACTCCCGCTGCTGGCGCTGGTCGCCATGCCCGCTCTGGCTAAGCCTGTCCTCACCGTCTATACCTATGACTCCTTCTCTGCCGACTGGGGCCCCGGCCCGGCGGTCAAAAAAGCGTTTGAAGCGGACTGCGGCTGCGAGCTGAAGTTCGTCGCGCTGGAAGATGGCGTTTCGCTGCTGAATCGTCTGCGCATGGAAGGCAAGAACAGCAAGGCTGACGTCGTGCTGGGCCTGGATAACAACCTGCTGGAAGCCGCGGCGCAGAGTCAGCTGTTCGCTAAAAGCCACGTTCCCGCCAGCGCGGTCAGCGTGCCGGGCGGCTGGGATAACGACACCTTTGTCCCCTACGATTACGGCTATTTCGCCTTCGTCTATGACAAAAACAAACTGGCCAATCCGCCGAAAAGCCTGAAAGAGTTGGTCGAGAGCCCGCAGAAGTGGCGCGTCATCTATGAAGATCCGCGCACCAGCACCCCGGGGCTGGGGCTGCTGCTATGGATGCAAAAAGTCTATGGCGATAAAGCGTCCGAGGCCTGGCAGAAGCTGGCGGCGAAGACCGTTACCGTCACCAAGGGCTGGAGCGAAGCCTACGGTCTGTTCCTGAAAGGCGAAAGCGACCTGGTGTTGAGCTACACCACCTCGCCGGCCTACCACATTATTGAAGAGAAAAAAGACCACTATGCGGCGGCGAACTTCGCCGAAGGCCACTATCTGCAGGTCGAAGTTGCCGCCCGCACCGCCGCCAGCAAGCAGCCGGAACTGGCGGAGAAATTCCTCAAATTCATGGTATCTCCTGGCTTCCAGAACGCCATCCCCACCGGCAACTGGATGTATCCGGTGACCCAGGTCGCGCTGCCGGCCGGTTTTGCAACCCTGGTGAAGCCGCAGACCACGCTGACGTTTACCCCGCAGCAGGTCGCCAGCGAGCGTCAGACCTGGATTAGCGCATGGCAACGCGCCGTCAGCCGCTAAACCTTAGCGGGCTGCTGCCGGGCCTGTTCGCCGCCACGCTGCTCTGCGCCGTCGCGCTGGCGGCGTTTCTGGCGCTGTGGTTCAGCGCGCCCGGCGCGGGCTGGCAGACGATCTTCAGCGATAGCTACCTCTGGCACGTGGTGCGCTTCTCCTTCTGGCAGGCGTCGCTCTCAGCGCTGCTTTCGGTGGGCCCGGCCGTCTTTCTCGCCCGCGCGCTTTATCGGCGTCGCTTCCCCGGCCGCACCCTGCTGCTACGCCTGTGCGCGATGACCCTGATCCTGCCGGTGCTGGTGGCGGTGTTCGGCATCCTCAGCGTCTATGGCCGCCAGGGCTGGCTGGCCTCGCTGTTTCACGCTTTCGGCTGGCAGTGGGATTTCTCGCCTTATGGCCTGCAGGGCATCCTGCTGGCGCACGTCTTTTTCAATATGCCGATGGCCACCCGCCTGCTGCTGCAGGCGCTGGAGAACATTCCCGGCGAGCAGCGGCAAATAGCCGCCCAGCTTGGCATGCGCGGCTATGCCTTCTTCCGCCTCGTCGAATGGCCATGGATGCGCCGGCACATTCCCGCCGTCGCCGCGCTGATTTTTATGCTCTGCTTCGCCAGCTTCGCCACCGTGCTGTCGCTGGGCGGCGGCCCGAAGGCCACCACCATTGAGCTGGCTATCTACCAGGCGCTGAGCTTTGACTACGATCCGGCGCGAGCGGCGATGCTGGCGTTGATCCAGATGCTCTGCTGCCTCGGGCTGGTGCTGCTCAGCCAGCGTCTCAGTAAAGCGGTGGCTATCGGCGTCAGCCATGTCCGCGGCTGGCGCGACCCTGACGATCGCCTGCATAGCCGGCTGAGCGATGGGTTGCTGATCGGCGCCGCCCTGCTGCTTCTGCTGCCGCCGTTGCTGGCGGTCATCGTCGACGGGATCAACCGCAACATGCTGGACGTGCTGGCGCAGCCCGCCCTCTGGCAGGCATTGACGACTTCCCTGCGCATCGCCATTGCCGCCGGGCTGTTGAGCGTGACCCTGACGATGATGCTGCTATGGAGCAGTCGCGAGCTGCGCGCCCGTCAGCGGCCGCTGGCCGGGCAGGCGATGGAGCTGAGCGGCATGCTGATCCTTGCCATGCCAGGCATCGTGCTGGCTACCGGCTTCTTCCTGCTGCTCAATAACAGCATCGGCCTGCCGGAGTCCGCCGACGGCATCGTCATCTTTACCAATGCCCTGATGGCGATCCCCTACGCGCTTAAAGTGCTGGAAAACCCGATGCGCGACATTGCCGTCCGTTACAGCATGCTCTGCCAGTCGCTGGGGATCGAAGGCCTGGCGCGGCTGCGTGTCATCGAACTTCGCGCGCTCCGGCGCCCGCTGGCCCAGGCGTTAGCCTTCGCCTGCGTGCTGTCGATTGGCGACTTCGGCGTGGTGGCGCTGTTCGGCAACGAGGCGTTCCGCACCCTGCCTTTCTATCTGTACCAGCAGATAGGCGCCTACCGCAGCCAGGACGGCGCCGTCACCGCCCTGCTTCTGCTGCTGCTCTGTTTCTTATTATTTACGCTGATTGAAAAACTTCCGGGGCGTGATGCTAAAACTCAATGATGTGACCTGGCTGTACCAGCATCTGCCGATGCGCTTTACTCTCGACGTCGCGCGCGGCGAGCGCATCGCGGTGCTCGGCCCCAGCGGCGCCGGAAAGAGCACCCTGCTGAATCTGATCGCCGGTTTTCTGCCGCCCGCCAGCGGCAGCCTGCAGATTAACGGCGAGACGCATCACGCGACGCCGCCGGCGCAGCGTCCGGTTTCGATGCTGTTCCAGGAGAATAACCTGTTTAACCATCTGACCATTCGGCAGAATATCAGTCTCGGGATCCACCCTGGCCTGAAGCTGAGCCGCGAACAGCAGCAGAAAGTCACGGCGATTGCCGCCCAGATGGGAATTGATGACCTGCTTGAACGCCTGCCGGGAGAGCTCTCCGGCGGTCAACGGCAGCGCGCGGCGCTGGCCCGCTGTCTGGTGCGCCAGCAGCCAGTGCTGCTGCTGGATGAACCCTTCTCAGCGCTCGACCCGGCGCTGCGCCAGGAGATGCTGGCGCTGGTGGCTGATGTCTGCGAGCAGCAGCAGCTCACCCTGCTGATGGTCTCGCACAGCGTGGAAGATGCCGCACGCATTGCGCCGCGCTCGATTGTGGTCGCCGAAGGGCGCATTGTCTGGGATGGCGCTACCGCCGAGCTGTTAAGCGGCCACAGCAGCGCCTCGCATCTGATGGGGATCAGCGCGCAATAACCTTGTGCAGGATCGCCAGATAGACCGGCATCAGCGGATGGCGGAAGACAAACGTTAACGCCGTTGCCGCCAGCGCGACCATAAGCGGCGCCAGCCACAGCAGACGCCCGCGCGGCAGCCAGCGGGTCAGCCGATCGCCAGACGTTTTCGCGCTCCGCCACAGCCGCCAGCACAGCCACCCCGCCAGCCAGGCGAGCAGCGCCGCCCCCAGCAGCAGCCATTTAAAGCTGGCGCTGTTTTCATCGGCCGGAATATCAATCGCCGCCCCGGCGAGAATGCCAGGCAGGAAATAGAGCGGCGGCCAGAGCAGGCAGCCGATAACATTTGGTAGCACGAATTTGGCCACCGGCAGGTCGAGCATCCCGGCGACCATCGGCACCAGCGGACGCGTCGGCCCAACAAAGCGGCCAATCAGGATGGTGATCATGCTGTGCTGGTGCAGCGCATGCTCGGTTTTCTCCAGCAGGGCGCGGTTTTTCTTCATGAACGACCAGCGGTGCAGCGGCTTTTTAAAGCGCCATCCGAGCCAGAATGAGATCCAGTCGCCCAGCAGACAGCCCACGATCCCCGCCAGCCACGCCTGCCAGAAGTTAACCTCACCGCCGCCAATCAGCGCCCCAAGGCCGGCCATCATCACCGTTCCGGGTAAGATAAGCCCCACCAGCGCCAGCGACTCGAGAAAGGCCACCAGCATCACGGCTAACAGCGAGTAGACCGTGGATTGGGTAATAAAGTGTTCGAGCAATGCTTGCATAATGTACCCGGTTAAAAAACGAAGCCCGGATTCTCCGAAGCCATCGCGCCGTCGTCAAGCCACCAATTGTCTTAATAGTTTACTGGCTGTGACATTTAAGCGGGTCATCATTTCACTTTCTTTACTTTTTATTCACATCCCGCGCGGAATTCGCTCGGGCTGGCGCCGGTGCATTTTTTGAACACGCGGGAAAAATAGAGCTGATCTTCAAAGCCGACGTTGCGCCCGACGGTGGCGATCGGCATCCGCGTGGTGCTCAGCAACAGTTTGGCCTGGCTGATACGCTGGTCCTCCCGCCAGCCGAGGACGCTGATCCCCAGCTGCTGGCGAAACAGGTGCGACAGGCGCGAGGGCGACAGGCAGACGTGCTGGGCGACGCTGGCGATATCAAAATGGCTGTCCGCCAGATGGTCGCTGATGTACTGGCAGGCGTCGCGCACCCGGTTATCCAGCGGCGGATGCAGCGATTCGTTGATCGCCTCCATCCGCCGCAACAGGAGCTGTTCCAGCAGATTAATCGCCAGCAGTTCGGAATAGCGCCCCGCCCCTTGCCCGGCATCGACGATCTGGCCGAACAGCTCGCCAAAGCGCGCCTGCCACTGCTCGTCCGGACGGAAAAAGCCGGTCTGGGCGAAGATCGTCGGCCAGTTGAGCCACTCGTGCCAGTAGGCGCGCGGGCGGAAGTAGACCCACTGGTGATACCACTCGCTGGCGTCGGGATGGCGGCCGTAGTGATGGATCTCCCCCGGCGGGAACAGCAGCATATCGCCCGGCCGGCAGACAAACTGCTCGCCGTGGTTGTTGATTACGCCCTCGCCGCGGATCGTCAGGTTGAGGATATAGCCTTTCATACCCAGCGGGCGGTCGATAAAGAAATCCAGGTATCCCTGCGCCTCAATCGGCGTCAGGCCGGTGACCAGATGAGCGTTAAAAGAGTAGCCCGGCAGCAGCGGATCGTTTTGCGTTTCGGCCATACGCGTGGTTCTCCCGAAGGTATTAGTGACACCAATTGTCCATATTCATCATTTTATCGCTCTCGGCCCTGTCACGACTGCGACGGCGGTGGAAATTTCGCTAAAAAGCCGCACAGCAAGCGAAAAAAGCGCCAGCGGCGTGCATTCCACCGGGATATGCCGGGTAACAAAAGTGTCTATAAATACGGCAGGAAAGTCCACATCGAATATTTGCACGGCGTCACACTTTGCGAGGTGACAGCAAAATAATCCATAAGATTAGCGAATCCGGCCTGACGGATTTTGCCGGGGATATCTACTGTTGCTGCATGAATGATTTCTGCATGGAGTAACAAGATGGCAATTGCGATTGGCCTCGACTTTGGTAGTGACTCAGTCCGCGCCCTGGCGGTGGAATGCGCGTCCGGCGCAGAACTGGCGGCAAGCGTGGAGTGGTATCCGCGCTGGCGGGAAGGACAGTATTGCGATGGCGCGAACAACCGCTTCCGCCACCACCCGCGAGATTACATCGAGTCCATGGAAGCGGCGCTGAAAAGCGTTCTTGCCTGCCTGAGCGCCGAACAGCGCGCCGACGTCGTGGGCATTGGCGTCGACAGCACCGGCTCAACCCCGGCTCCCGTTGATGCCGAGGGTAACGTGCTGGCGCTGCGCGAAGAATTCGCTGACAACCCTAACGCCATGTTTGTCCTGTGGAAGGATCATACCGCGGTCGAGGAAGCCGAGGCGATCACCCGCCTGTGCCACCAGCCGGGCAAAGAGGATTACTCGCGCTATATCGGCGGGATCTACTCCAGCGAATGGTTCTGGGCCAAAATCCTCCACGTCACCCGGGAAGATAGCGCCGTCGCCCAGGCAGCCGCCTCGTGGGTGGAGCTTTGCGACTGGGTGCCCGCCCTGCTCTCCGGCACTACGCGTCCGCAGGATCTGCGCCGCGGCCGCTGCAGCGCCGGGCATAAATCGCTGTGGCATGAGAGCTGGGGCGGGCTGCCGCCGGCCAGCTTCTTCGATGAGCTTGATCCCATCATTAACCAGCATCTGGCCTGGCCGCTGTTCACCGATACCTGGACGGCCGATGTGCCGGTCGGCACGCTAAGCGCAGAGTGGGCCCAGCGCCTGGGCCTGTCGCAGACCGTGGCCATCTCCGGCGGCGCCTTCGACTGCCATATGGGCGCCGTTGGCGCCGGCGCGCAGCCTAACGCGCTGGTGAAAGTCATCGGCACCTCCACCTGCGACATTCTAATTGCCGATAAAGAGAGCGTCGGCGACCGTACGGTCAAAGGCATCTGCGGCCAGGTCGACGGCAGCGTGGTCCCGCACTTTATCGGTATGGAGGCAGGCCAGTCCGCCTTCGGCGATATTTACGCCTGGTTTGGGCGCATCCTCGGCTGGCCGCTGGAACAGCTGGCCCAGCAGCATCCGGAATTGCGCGAACAAATCAAAGCCAGCCAAAAACAGTTACTGCCGGCGCTCACCGAAGCCTGGGCCAGTAACCCATCGCTCGATCATCTGCCGGTAGTGCTGGACTGGTTCAACGGCCGCCGCACGCCGAATGCCAACCAGCGCCTGAAAGGGGTGATCACCGACCTTAACCTGGCCACCGACGCGCCGGCGCTATTCGGCGGACTGATCGCCGCCACCGCCTTCGGCGCCCGCGCCATTATGGAGTGCTTCACCGAGCAGGGGATCCCGGTTAACAACGTCATGGCGCTCGGCGGTATCGCGCGGAAAAACCAGGTCATCATGCAGGCCTGCTGCGACGTGCTGAACCGTCCGCTGCAGATTGTCGCCTCCGATCAGTGCTGTGCGCTGGGGGCGGCTATCTTCGCCGCCGTCGCCGCCGGCGTCTATGAGGATATTCCAGCCGCCCAGCAGCGGATGGCAAGCCAGGTGGAAACCACCCTGCAGCCGCGCCCGGCGCAGGCACAGCGTTTCGAACAACTCTATCAGCGCTACCAGCAGTGGTCGGTCAGCGCCGAACAACACTATCTCCCTTCGGCTGCAAAGGCGGAAAAAGCCCCGCAATCTCAGGCAGCGCTCACCCATTAAGGATACGAAAATGACGATTTTTGATAACTATGAAGTATGGTTCGTTATTGGCAGCCAACATCTCTACGGCCCGGAAGCCCTGCGCCAGGTGACGAAGCATGCCGAACATGTGGTGAACAGCCTGAATGCGGAAGCCAAACTGCCGTGTAAACTGGTCCTCAAGCCGCTGGGCACTACCCCGGACGAGATCACCCATATCTGCCGCGACGCCAACTACGATGACAAATGCGCCGGGTTAGTGGTCTGGCTGCATACCTTCTCGCCGGCAAAAATGTGGATCAACGGCCTGACCATCCTCAACAAGCCGCTGCTGCAGTTCCATACGCAGTACAATGCCGCGCTGCCGTGGGACAGCATCGATATGGACTTTATGAACCTGAACCAGACCGCGCACGGCGGCCGCGAGTTCGGCTTCATCGGCGCCCGTATGCGCCAGCAGCACAGCGTGGTGACCGGCCACTGGCAGGATAAAGAGGCCCACCAGCGCATCGGCGGCTGGATGCGCCAGGCGGTCTCCAGACAGGATACCCGTCATCTGAAAGTGTGCCGTTTCGGCGATAACATGCGTGAAGTGGCGGTGACCGACGGCGATAAAGTCGCGGCGCAGATCAAGTTTGGCTTCTCAGTGAACACCTGGGCGGTCGGCGATCTGGTGCAGGTGGTCAACAGCGTCAGCGACGGCGATATCAGCGCGCTGGTCGATGAATACGAGAGCAGCTACCGTCTGACCCCGGCGGCGCAGGTTCACGGCGACAAGCGCCAGAACGTGCTGGACGCCGCGCGCATTGAGCTGGGGATGAAACGCTTCCTCGAACAGGGCGGTTTCCACGCCTTTACCACCACCTTTGAAGATCTCCACGGCCTGAAACAGCTCCCGGGTCTCGCCGTACAGCGCCTGATGCAGCAGGGCTACGGCTTTGCCGGCGAGGGCGACTGGAAAACCGCCGCTCTGCTTCGCATCATGAAGGTGATGTCAACTGGTCTGCAGGGCGGCACCTCCTTTATGGAGGATTACACCTACCACTTCGACAATGGCAACGATCTGGTGCTCGGCTCGCACATGCTGGAAGTGTGCCCGACGATCGCCACCGCTGAGAAACCGATCCTCGACGTCCAGCCGCTGGGCATCGGCGGCAAAGCGGATCCGGCGCGCCTGATCTTCAATACCCAGACCGGCCCGGCGATTGTCGCCAGCCTGATCGACCTGGGAGACCGCTTCCGTCTGCTGGTCAACACCATTGAAACCGTCCCGACGCCGCACGATCTGCCGAAGCTGCCGGTGGCCAACGCCCTGTGGAAAGCGCAGCCGGATCTGCGTACCGCTTCGGAAGCCTGGATCATCGCCGGCGGCGCGCACCATACCGTCTTCAGCCATGCGCTGAACCTCGACGATATGCGCCAGTTCGCCGAGCTGAATGATATCGAGCTGACCGTCATCGACAACGATACCCGTCTGCCGGCCTTCAAAGACGCGCTGCGCTGGAATGAAGTCTATTACGGTTCAAAACGCTAAAAGGTCGTCCCCTCACCCTACCCCTTTCCCCGCCGGGGAGAGGGTACCGGCCGGGCGCGATGCCGCCTTCCTCCCTCTCCCGCCGGGAGAGGGCCGGGGTGAGGGATACCCGACTCGCCTGCTATTCGGAGCACACTATGTTAGAAGATCTTAAACGCCAGGTTCTGGAAGCCAACTTAGCGCTGCCGCAGCATAATCTGGTGACCTTAACCTGGGGCAACGTCAGCGCCGTCGACCGCGACCAGGGCGTTCTGGTTATCAAACCCTCCGGCGTGGATTATCGCGTAATGACCGCCGACGATATGGTGGTGGTCAGTCTGGAGAGCGGCGAAGTGGTGGAGGGTAAGAAGAAGCCCTCGTCGGATACCCCGACCCATCGCCTGTTGTATCAGGCTTTCCCGACGCTGGGCGGCATTGTGCATACCCATTCGCGCCACGCCACCATCTGGGCGCAGGCCGGGCAAGCTATTCCGGCGACCGGCACCACCCACGCCGACTATTTCTATGGTCCAGTGCCCTGCACCCGGCTGATGACCGATGCGGAGATCAATGGCGAATACGAATGGGAAACCGGCAAGGTGATTGTTGAAACCTTCCGCCAGCGCGAGATCGACCCGGCGCAGATGCCCGGCGTGCTGGTTCATTCCCACGGCCCGTTCGCATGGGGTAAAAACGCCGAAGACGCGGTGCATAACGCCATCGTGCTGGAAGAGATCGCGTATATGGGCATCTTCTGCCGCCAGCTGGCGCCGCAGCTGCCGGATATGCAGCAGACCCTGCTGGATAAGCACTATCTGCGTAAGCACGGGGCTAAAGCCTACTACGGCCAATAATCACCCTGCTCGCGCTGCGCCTGGCAGGGCTACGGCTCCGCCGCGTCGGGTAGCCCGGATAAGCGCGCAAGCCGAAATCCGGCGCCACCTTAGCGCCGAGTACCTGTATAAAACCCCAGCACCCACTGAGAAACCAGGCTATAATCAGGCCTGGTTTTTTATCGTTGAGAGCACCCGTGACCCAGCCACGAGCAGGTTTTTTACTCACCCGTCACTGGCGGGACACTCCGCAAGGCACCGAGCTGTCCTTCTGGCTGGCCACCGACGACGGCCCGCTGCAGGTCACGCTGCCGCCGCAGGAGTCCGTCGCCTTTATCCCCGCCGCGCAGCGGGCGCAGGCTGAGCGACTGCTGCAGGGTGAGAAAGGCTTCCGCTTCGCCCCGCTGGCCCTGAAAGATTTCCACCGCCAGCCGGTGGTCGGCCTCTACTGCCGCGCCCATCGTCAATTGATGCGTCTGGAGAAGATGCTCCGCGATAGCGGCGTCACCCTCTATGAGGGCGATATCCGTCCGCCGGAGCGCTACCTGATGGAGCGCTTTATTACCGCCCCGGTGTGGGTGGAAGGCGAAACGCGTGGCCCGCATCTGGTCAACGCGCGCATGAAACCCCATCCTGACTATCGCCCGCCGCTGAAATGGGTGTCGCTGGATATCGAAACCAGCCGTCACGGCGAGCTGTACTGCATCGGCCTGGAAGGCTGCGGTCAGCGGGTGGTCTACATGCTGGGCCCCGAACCGGAAACGCCGCCAGACGTCGATTTCGATCTGGTCTACGTCGCCAGTCGCCCCCTGCTGCTGGAAAAGCTCAACGCCTGGTTTGCCGATCACGATCCCGACGTGCTGATCGGCTGGAACGTGGTGCAGTTTGATCTGCGCGTCCTGCAAAAGCATGCCGAACGCTATCGTATCCCGCTGCGGCTCGGCCGCGGCAACAGCGAGCTGGAGTGGCGCGAGCACGGCTTTAAGCACGGCGTCTTCTTCGCCCAGGCCCACGGCCGGCTGATTATCGACGGTATCGAGGCGCTGAAATCGGCGTTCTGGAATTTCTCCTCCTTTTCGCTGGAGGCGGTAGCGCGCGAGCTGTTGGGCGAAGGCAAAGCCATCGACAACCCGTGGGATCGGATGGACGAGATCGATCGCCGCTTCCATGACGATAAACCGGCGCTGGCCATCTATAACCTACAGGACTGCGAGCTGGTGACGCGGATCTTCCACAAAACGGAGATCATGCCGTTTCTGCTCGAACGAGCGACGGTCAACGGCCTGCCCGCCGATCGCCACGGCGGCTCGGTCGCCGCCTTCAGCCACCTCTATTTTCCGCGCATGCACCGCCTGGGCTACGTGGCGCCGAACCTCGGCGACGTGCCGCCGCAGGCGAGCCCCGGCGGCTATGTGATGGACTCCCGCCCCGGCCTGTATGACTCGGTGCTGGTCCTGGACTACAAGAGCCTGTATCCGTCGATCATTCGCACCTTTTTAATCGATCCGGTCGGCCTGGTGGAGGGCCTGGCGCAGCCCGATGACCAGCACAGCATTGAGGGCTTCCTCGGCGCCCGCTTCTCGCGAGACAAGCACTGCCTGCCGGGGATTGTCAGCCAGATCTGGCATGGCCGCGATGAAGCCAAGCGCCAGCACAATAAGCCGCTCTCCCAGGCGCTGAAGATCATCATGAACGCCTTTTACGGCGTGCTGGGCACCAGCGCCTGCCGCTTCTTCGACCCGCGTCTCGCCTCGTCGATCACCATGCGCGGCCACGCGATCATGCGTCAGACCAAAGCGTTAATTGAAGCCAAAGGCTATGACGTTATCTACGGCGATACCGACTCCACTTTCGTCTGGCTTAAGCGCACGCACAGCGAAGCGCAGGCGGCGGAGATTGGCCGGACGCTGGTGAACGATGTCAACGCCTGGTGGGCGCAAGAGCTTGGCAAAAGCCAGCTTACCAGCGCCCTGGAGCTGGAATACGAAACCCACTTCTGCCGCTTTCTGATGCCGACGATCCGCGGCGCCGATACCGGCAGCAAGAAGCGTTACGCCGGCATGATTCAGGAGGGCGACGGCCAGCGCATGGTTTTCAAAGGGCTGGAAACGGTGCGCACCGACTGGACGCCGCTGGCCCAGCAGTTTCAGCAGGAGCTGTACCTGCGCATCTTCCGCAACCAGCCGTATCAGGATTATGTGCGGGAGACTATCGCCAGGCTGATGAACGGCGAGCTCGATGAGCAGCTGGTTTATCGCAAACGCCTGCGCCGGCCGCTGGCGGAGTATCAGCGCAACGTGCCGCCTCATGTGCGCGCCGCGAGGCTTGCCGATGAGCACAACCTGAAGCGGGGTCGGGCGCAGCAGTATCAGCAGCGCGGCACCATCAAATACGTCTGGACCACCGGCGGCCCGGAACCGGTGGATTATCAACAATCGCCGCTCGATTACGACCACTATTTGTCAAAGCAGCTGCAGCCGGTGGCGGAAGGGATCCTGCCCTTCGTCAACGACGACTTTGCTACAATAGTGACAGGACAGCTGGGGCTATTTTGATTTTTTCACACCCATTCTGCGGGCGCAGAAGCCTGAAAATGAACCGTGAGGAGGACGTGACGAACGTTCTGCCATCCAGTAATATAGCGCCCTTTCCATTCCTGGCCCCAATTTTGACGCATCTCCGGTTGTACATGGGGATGATCAACTATTGCCTGCAATTAAAGAACTAAAGAGCCGAACATATATGCCTTTTACACTTGGTCAACGCTGGATTAGCGACACAGAGAGCGAACTAGGATTAGGGACGGTGGTAGCGCTGGATGCGCGCATGGTCACTCTCCTCTTCCCCGCCATCGGCGAAAACCGTCTGTACTCACGCAACGATTCCCCGATCACTCGCGTGATGTTTAACCCGGGCGACACCATTACCAGCCACGAAGGCTGGCAGCTCCACGTTGACAAAGTGCATGAAGAGAACGGGCTGCTGTCCTACACCGGCACCCGCCTCGATACCCAGGAAGCGAACGTCACCCTGCGTGAAGTGCTGCTCGACAGCAAACTGGTGTTCAGCAAGCCGCAGGACCGCCTGTTCGCCGGCCAAATCGACCGCATGGACCGCTTTGCCCTGCGCTACCGCGCGCGCAAGTTCCAGAGCGAGCAGTACCGCATGCCCTGGAGCGGCCTGCGCGGCCAGCGCACCAGCCTGATCCCGCATCAGCTGAACATCGCCCACGACGTGGGTCGTCGTCACGCTCCGCGCGTCCTGCTGGCCGATGAAGTGGGCTTAGGTAAAACCATCGAAGCCGGGATGATCCTGCACCAGCAGCTGCTCTCCGGCGCCGCCGAGCGCGTACTGATTGTGGTCCCGGAAACCCTTCAGCACCAGTGGCTGGTGGAGATGCTGCGCCGCTTCAACCTGCGCTTCTCGCTGTTTGACGACGAGCGCTACGCCGAAGCGCAGCATGACGCCTATAACCCGTTTGAAACCGAACAGCTGGTGATCTGCTCTTTAGACTTCGTGCGCCGCAGCAAGCAGCGTCTGGAGCATCTGTGCGACGCCGAGTGGGACCTGATGGTGGTCGATGAAGCGCACCACCTGGTGTGGAGCGAAGAGGCGCCGAGCCGCGAATATCAAGCCATTGAACAGCTGGCCGAGCGCGTGCCGGGCATTCTGCTGCTGACCGCGACGCCGGAACAGCTGGGGATGGAGAGCCACTTTGCGCGCCTGCGCCTGCTGGATCCGAACCGCTTCCACGATTTCGCGCAGTTTGTCGAAGAACAGCAGAACTACCGTCCGGTGGCCGACGCCGTCGCCCTGCTGCTGGCGGGCAACAAGCTGAGCGATAACGAACTCAATACCCTCGGCGATCTGATCGGCGAGCAGGATATCGAGCCGCTGCTGCAGGCCGCCAACAGCGATCGCGAAGACGCCCAGGCCGCGCGCCAGGAGCTGGTCTCGATGCTGATGGACCGCCACGGCACCAGCCGCGTGCTGTTCCGTAACACCCGTAACGGCGTCAAAGGTTTCCCGAAACGCGAGCTGCACACCATTCGCCTGCCGCTGCCGACCCAGTACCAGACGGCCATCAAAGTGTCCGGCATCATGGGCGCCCGCAAAACCGCGGAAGAGCGCGCGCGCGACATGCTCTATCCGGAGCAGATCTATCAGGAATTTGAAGGCGATACCGGCACCTGGTGGAACTTCGACCCGCGCGTCGAGTGGCTGATGGGCTACCTGACCAGCCACCGTTCGCAGAAGGTGCTGGTGATCTGCGCCAAGGCCGCCACCGCGCTGCAGCTGGAGCAGGTGCTGCGCGAGCGCGAAGGTATCCGCGCCGCCGTGTTCCATGAAGGAATGTCGATTATCGAACGCGACCGCGCCGCGGCGTGGTTTGCCGAAGAAGACACCGGCGCCCAGGTGCTGCTGTGCTCTGAGATCGGTTCCGAAGGACGCAACTTCCAGTTCGCCAGCAATCTGGTGATGTTCGATCTGCCGTTTAACCCGGATCTGCTGGAGCAGCGTATCGGCCGCCTCGACCGTATCGGCCAGGCGCACGATATCCAGATCCACGTCCCGTACCTGGAAAAGACCGCGCAGTCGGTGCTGGTGCGCTGGTACCACGAAGGTCTCGACGCCTTCGAACATACCTGCCCGACCGGACGGACCGTTTACGACAGCGTCCATGACGAGCTGATCAACTACCTTGCGGCGCCGGAATCCACCGACGGCTTTGACGATCTGATCAAGTCCTGCCGCCAGCAGCATGACGCCCTGAAAGCGCAGCTGGAGCAGGGCCGCGACCGTCTGCTGGAGATCCACTCCAACGGCGGCGAGAAAGCTCAGGCCCTGGCGGAGAGCATCGAAGAGCAGGATGACGACACCAGCCTGATCGCCTTCTCGATGAACCTGTTCGATATCGTCGGCATCAACCAGGACGACCGCGGCGAAAACCTGATCGTCCTCACCCCTTCCGACCATATGCTGGTCCCGGACTTCCCGGGTCTGCCGGAGGACGGCTGCACCATCACCTTCGAGCGTGACGTGGCGCTGTCCCGTGAAGACGCGCAGTTCATCACCTGGGAGCACCCGCTGATCCGCAACGGCCTCGACCTGATCCTCTCCGGCGATACCGGCAGCAGCACCATTTCCCTGCTGAAGAACAAGGCGCTGCCGGTCGGCACTCTGCTGCTGGAGCTGATCTACGTGGTCGAAGCGCAGGCGCCGAAGCAGCTGCAGCTCAACCGCTTCCTGCCGGCGACCCCGGTTCGCATGCTGCTGGATAAAAACGGCAACAACCTCGCCGGCCAGGTGGAGTTTGAAAGCTTCAACCGCCAGCTGAGCGCGGTCAATCGCCACACCGGCAGCAAGCTGGTCAACGCGGTTCAACAGGACGTTCACGCCATTCTGCAGCAGGGCGAAGCGCAGATCGCCAAGGCGGCGCAGGGGCTGATCGACGCGGCGCGTAGCGAAGCCGACGATAAGCTGACGGCGGAGCTCTCCCGTCTGGAAGCGCTGAAGGCGGTCAACCCGAACATCCGTGACGACGAACTGGCGGCGATTGAAAGTAACCGCCAGCAGGTGCTGGAGGCGCTGGGACAGGCCGGATGGCGTCTGGACGCGCTGCGTCTGATCGTCGTCACTCACCAGTAACGGAACGCAAAATGGCGATGGAAAACTACAATCCGCCGCAGGATCCCTGGCTGGTGATCCTGTATCAGGATGAGCACATCATGGTAGTCAACAAGCCGAGCGGCTTGTTGTCCGTGCCGGGTCGTCTTGATGAACATAAAGACAGCGTGATGACGCGCATTCAGCGCGACTTCCCGCAGGCCGAATCGGTGCATCGCCTTGATATGGCCACCAGCGGCGTGATTGTGGTGGCGCTGAATAAGGCGGCGGAACGCGAACTGAAGCGTCAGTTCCGCGAGCGCGAGCCGAAGAAGCAGTACATCGCCCGCGTCTGGGGCCATCCGCAGCCGGCGGAGGGCCTGGTGGATTTACCGCTGATTTGCGACTGGCCGAACCGGCCAAAGCAGAAGGTGTGTTATGAAACCGGCAAAGCGGCGCAGACCGAGTATGAGGTGCTGGAGTACGCGGAAGATAACACCGCCCGCGTGCGCCTGAAGCCGATTACCGGACGGTCGCACCAGCTGCGCGTGCATATGCTGGCGCTGGGGCATCCGATCCTTGGCGACCGCTTTTACGCCACGCCTGAGGCGCTGGCGATGGCCCCGCGCCTGCTGCTGCACGCTGAGACGCTCACCATTACCCACCCCGCCTACGGCAACGCGATGACCTTCCGCGCGCCGATCGACTTTTAGGACCTCCCCGGCAGCGCTTTGCCGCCGGGGAATACTGACCCGTTAATCGCGGGCAAACCACGCGTCAATCATCTGCTCAACGCGGGCAACGACGAGATCGGTGTCGTGACGACGACTGCGCGCGCAGGCGTGCGCCGGCTCATCGCACAGCAGGCAGCGGCGCTGCGACTCGCCCAGCGACTGGCGTCCCACCTGGCCGCTCTGCGGACAGATCACATCGATATCCCACAAGCGTCCCAGCGGATGGCTCTGCTCCAGCGTACTGCACATCGCTTTGATTTCGCTGGCCGGGTGCGCCACGCACCACAGCGCTTCAGGCCCGGTCGGCAGCCACAGCACCTGACGATCCAGCGTTTGCCAGCGGTGCTTCCACAGCAGTTGATCGCAGGCCTGGAGGGCTACGCCCATCATGTTGCGATAGCGAATGCTGTCCTTCACCGCCCCGGGGGTCACCAGGGTCAGGGAAATAACAGGCTGCTGATAATGGGCCAACCAGTCGGCCTGGCGGGCTGCACGCTGCTCTTTCGCCGCCAGCAATGCGTCGATGCTGACGCCCGCCTGGGCGGGAGTATCCACTGACATTAATTCCTCTCCTACATATGATAAATGCGACAGCGCCTGGACTGTCATGATGATGGTTGCGATAGCCGATCGCGCGCTGATTGTAACGCTAAATGCGGAGCATTTAGGATACAGAACGCAGATATTTTCTGCGTTCTGTAGCGGAAAATAGCAGGTTTATCGCTGAGCGTAGCGTTATATCACGCCAGATAGTGGCTGAGGAACAGCAACCCCAGCGAGACATTTATCGCCCCGCCAATCCGGGTAGCGATCTGCGCGAACGGCATCAGGCTCATGCGGTTGCCGGCGGTCAGGATCGCCACATCGCCGGTGCCGCCCTGCCCGCTCTGGCAACAGGAGACAATCGCCACATCGATCGGGTGCATCCCTATCTTTTTACCGACCAGGAAACCGGTCGCCACCAGCGCGGAGACGGTGCTGACGATCACCAGCAGGTTGGTGAAGGTGAAGGCGTTCACCAGCTCCTGCCACGGGGTGATCGCCACGCCGACGGCAAAGAGGATCGGGTAGGTGACTGCGGTGCGGAAGAATTTATACACCATCTGCGATCCCTCCTGCAGGCGCGGAGAAACCACATTAGCCAGCTTTAACAGCACCGCGAGAAACAGCATGCCCACCGGCGCCGGCAGACCAATCAGTTTGTGGCCGAGCATTCCCATCATATACAGCAGCACCGCAAGCAGCGCGCCGGAGGCCAGCGTCCCGACGTCGGTTTTGCCGCTCACGCCTTCGCTCTCGCCGAGGCTGCGGGTTTCATGGCTGCGGTTCGGCATCAGCTGCCCTTCGCCGGTCAGATGCGGGAAGCGCTTGCCGAGCTGGTTGAGGCAGCCGGAGATGACGATCGCCGTCAGGCTGCCGAGCATCACCATCGGCAACACCCGGCCCAGGGCCACTCCCTGCTCCATATGCATCAGCGCGGCGTAGCCCATCGACAGCGGGATCGCCCCTTCCCCTACGCCGCCGGCCATGATCGGCAGCACGATAAAGAAGAACACCTGGAACGGATCCATGCCCAAGAGCGTGCCGACGCCGATGCCCACCAGCATGCCAACCACCTCGCCGCACAGCATTGGGAAGAAGATCTTCAGGAAGCCCTGAATCAGGGTGGTGCGGTTCATACTCATGATGCTGCCGACGATAATGCAGCAGATATAGAGATAGAGGATGTTGGTGGATTTATAGAATTTGGTGGTGGATTCAACGACCACGTCCGGCAGCAGGCCGTAATGGACCAGCGCGGAAGGAATAAAAGTGGCGCAGATCGCCGCCGCGCCGAGTTTTCCCAGCACCGGCAGGCGTTTGCCAAACTCGCCGCAGGCGAAGCCAAAGAAGGCCAGCGTAGCCACCATCACCACGATATCGCTCGGCAGTTTACCGCCAAGGCAGTCGAGAGCGATCAGCCCCCCGGCCAGCAGAAACAGCGGCAGCGGGACGATCCCTACCTTCCAGTTATCCATGATGTGCCACCAGCGCTGCCTGAGCGTGGTTTTCGGCGTATTGATCGGTTCTAGGGTTGCAGAGAATGCGTTGTCTGTGGTGCTCATAAATTCAGCCCTGTCGTTATTATTCATTTTCAGCGTAAAGGGACAGCGGCGTCGTTAATGTGAAGCTCCCCGAATTAAAAAAGAAGTTTTAATGGTCACTATGGTTTTTATGGTTTCTATTCGCTGATCCGCGCAGGGGTGATATATCTCTGATTTATTATTGTGGTTTTTATGGTTTTTATTTCCCGCCACGCGTTATTTCCGCCGCGACCACTGGCGGTAGCCCGCGCCTGCGCCGCTGATCACAACTTTCCCTTAACATTTACGTCACGTGACAGAAAAATGATAGAGTGCCGGTATGGTGAATACGTCGTCCGGGACCTATGAAATTATCTTTTCAATATAAGCTGTTTATTTCGCTGGTCGCTTTTTTCTCAGTCCTGTTTATCGCGCTGGGTATTTATTATTACTTTGACGCCAGCCGCCAGCTTTATCAGGAAATGAGCGCCAGGGCCAAAATTCAGGCCGAAGAGATAGCCCTGATGCCAAATTTACGTCAGCAGGTCAGCCGGCATGACCCACAGGCGATTCAGTCGTTTATGCAGCAAATCGCCGCCCATAGCGACGCCAGCTTTATCGTCATCGGCGACCGCCAGGGGATGCATCTGTTTCATTCCGTCCATCCGGAGTGGGTCGGCACGCGGCTGGTCGGCGGCGACAACCAGGCGGTACTGGAGGGAAAGTCCATTACCACCATTCGCAAAGGCGGCCTGGGCGTCTCGCTGCGTAGTAAAACGCCCATCATCGATGACGCGGGGCGGGTGATCGGCATTGTCTCCGTCGGCTACCTCACCAGCTATCTCGACAGCATTACCCTGAGCAAAGTGATCAATATTTTTATCGCCGCCGTCCTGCTGCTCACCGCCCTGTTTATCTTCTCCTGGTACTTTACCCGCAGCATCAAGAAACAGATTTTTTCGCTCGAGCCGCGGGAGATAGGCCTGCTGGTGCGCCAGCAAAAGGCGATGATGGAGTCGATCTTTGAGGGGGTGATCGTCATCGATCGCCAGCGGCGCATTGAGGTGATTAACCATGCCGCCCGCAGCCTGCTGGGACTCAGCCAGCCCGCCCGTCAGCTGCGCGGCCAGTCCATCGACAGCGTGATTTCCCCGCAGCCCTTTTTCGCCAGCGGCGACATGCTTGAGCGCGACACCCATGATGAGCTGTGCCGCTTCAACCAGTTGACCGTGCTCGCCAGTCGGGTGCGCATTATGCTGGAGAACACCCTGCAGGGCTGGGTGATTACCTTCCGTGACCGCAATGAAATCAATGCCCTCACCGCCCAGCTGAGCCAGGTGAAGCGCTATGTCGACAATCTTCGCATCATGCGCCACGAGCAGCTCAACCGGATGACCACCCTCTCCGGCCTGCTGCATATGGGCCATTATGACGAAGCGATCCGCTATATTCAGGCCCAGTCGGAGCATGCTCAGGAGCTACTGGACTTTATCTCCTCGCACTTCCACTCGCCGACGCTGTGCGGTCTGCTGCTCGGCAAAGCCACTCGCGCCCGCGAAAAAGGCGTGGCGCTGAGCTTCGACCCGGCCTGCCGCATTGACCGTCCGCTGCCGTCGCTGATGGAATCCGAACTGATCTCCATCATCGGCAACCTGCTGGATAACGCCATCGAAGCCACGCAGCGCGCCGAGCTTCCGCATGAGCCGGTGGAAGTTCTGATCCAGCTCAACGCACGGGAGCTGATTATCGAAGTGGCCGACCGCGGCGTCGGCATCCGCCCCGATATCCGCGAGCGCATTTTTGAACGCGGCGTCACCACCAAAACCCGTGGCGATCACGGCATTGGTCTGTATCTTATTGAACATTATGTCACTCAGGCGGGCGGCACCATCGAAGTCGCCGATAACGCGCCGCGGGGAACGATCTTCACCCTGTTTATCCCGGCCGACGCGCCCGCCTGTCCGCAACCGGAGGCCCACGATGCATCATGACCTGGTCGATGTGCTAATCATTGAAGATGAGAGCGAGCTGGCGCGCCTGCACGCCGAGCTTGTGCAGAAACACCCGCGCCTGCGGCTGGCGGGCATGGCGGCCTCCCTCGCTCAGGCCCGTCAGTTGCTCCACGCCACGCCGCCGCAACTGGTGCTGCTGGATAACTATTTGCCGGACGGCAAAGGGGTGACGCTGATGACCGACCCGGCGCTGGCGACCAGCCAATGCTCGGTGATCTTTATCACCGCCGCCAGCGATATGGAAACCTGCAGCCAGGCCATCCGCAACGGCGCCTTCGACTATATTCTTAAGCCGGTATCATGGAAGCGGCTGAGCCAGTCGCTGGAGCGTTTTATCCAGTTCTACGATCAGCAGCGGGAGTGGAAAATCGTCGATCAGCAGAACGTCGATTCCCTCTATCAATTGCAGGCGAAGAACTATCGTATGGATAGTGGCAGCAAAGGGATTGAAGAGAAAACGCTGGCGCTGGTGCAGGGTCTGTTTAGCGGCCGGGAAGCGCACTGCTTTTCCGTTGATGAGGTGGTCAGCGCCGCCGGGCTCAGCAAAACCACCGCCCGCCGCTATCTTGAACACGGCGTTGAGACCGGTTTTCTGGAGGTGGAGATGCTGTACGGAAAAATCGGCCATCCGCGGCGGCTGTATCGCCGCGCACAGGCCAAACGCTAATCCCCTCGCCGGGTGGGAGGGGCTGGAAAACTCAGAAGCCGCGCTGCTCTTTAATCAGCTCCCAGGCCTTCTGGATCTCCTGGGCTTTCTGTTTGGCCATCTCCATCATCTCCGGCGGCAGCCCTTTCGCCACCAGCTTGTCCGGATGGTGCTCGTTCATCAGCTTACGATAGGCGCGCTTCACCGTCGCCGCGTCGTCAGTCGGTTTCACCCCCAGCACGTTGCAGGCGTCCTCCAGCGTTGGACCGCGCTGCGCCTGCTGCCAGCCGGCGTTGCCGCCGTGCTGACCATAAGATTGCTGCTGCGAACCGCCGCCGAACTGGGCGCCGCCCTGCATCATTCGCAGGAATTGATCGAACTGGGCGCGGGAGATGCCAAGCTCATCGGCGATGACGAACAGCACTTCACGTTCGTTAGGGTGCAGTTCGCCGTCAGCGAACGCCGCCTGCAGCTGAATTTCCAGAAACATCCGAATCAGATCGAAGCGACCAAAGCAGACGCTGCGCAGCTGGCGCATCTTCTCGCGCAGCGGATAATTGTCGGCCTTGCCGTCGCGAAACGCCTGCTGCGCCGCGGTGCGCGAAGCGCCGTGCAGATTCATGCGATCCATCAGCACATTGGCGACGTGAATATCCGCTTCGGTAACGCGGCCCTTGGACTTGGTCAGATGCCCCATCACTTCAAAGGTGGTGGAAAAGAAGAGCGACTGACGCTCCTGCTGATTGGCGAAGAGATTCAACCGGCGGCTGCGCGCCCGGTCAAACATATGGCCGACCAGGAAGCCGAGCACCACGCCCCAGAACCCACCGCCCATCAGCAAAGCCACTGCCACGCCAATCACTTTACCCAAATACTGCATAGACTCCCCAACTGTTTGTCGCCGTTAAGCACGAATATGACCGCACGTTACCCGGCACTCGCGCCTCGGTCAATTGTGGGACATAGCCTATAATTTGCTTTATCATACTCGTCATTCAACAGGGTGCCTAACGCTCGGGCTCGAAACGGGCAGGATTAACACTAGCGTGATAAAGTTGAGTAAGTTAGGCTCTGACCGTTTGCAAGCCGCTGCCACAAGATGATGGAACAATAAATACAACGTATGAAAAAACGTATTCCCAGCCTCCTGGCTACGATGATTGCCAGCGCCTTGTATAGCCAACAAGGCCTCGCTGCCGATCTCGCAACGCAATGTATGCTTGGCGTGCCAAGCTATGATCGTCCGCTCGTGGAAGGTCGGCCTGGCGATCTGCCGGTGACGATTAACGCCGATCATGCGAAGGGCAACTACCCGGACAACGCCGTCTTTACCGGTAACGTCGATATTAACCAGGGGAATAGCCGCCTCCGCGCCGACGAAGTTCAGCTGCATCAGCAGCAGGCCGCGGGCCAGGCGCAGCCGGTGCGCACGGTGGACGCGCTGGGCAACGTGCACTACGACGATAACCAGGTGATCCTCAAAGGGCCAAAAGCCTGGTCGAATCTGAATACCAAAGATACCAACGTCTGGCAGGGCGATTATCAAATGGTCGGACGCCAGGGACGCGGCACCGCTGACCTGATGAAACAGCGCGGCGAAAACCGCTATACCATTCTGGAAAACGGCAGCTTTACCTCCTGTCTGCCGGGCTCCGACACCTGGAGCGTCGTGGGCAGCGAAGTCATCCACGATCGCGAAGAGCAAGTTGCCGAGATCTGGAACGCCCGCTTCAAGCTTGGCTCCGTGCCGATTTTCTATAGCCCCTACCTGCAGCTGCCGGTGGGCGATAAGCGTCGTTCAGGCTTCCTGATCCCGAACGCGAAATACAGCACCAAAAACGGCGTGGAATTCTCCCTGCCGTACTACTGGAACATCGCGCCAAACTTCGATGCCACTATCACCCCGCACTATATGAACAAGCGCGGCGGCGTGATGTGGGAAAACGAATTCCGCTATCTGACCCAGCTCGGCAGCGGCTTAACGGAGTTTGACTACCTGCCGTCGGATAAAGTCTACGAAGACGACCACTCCAGCGACAGCAACAGCCGCCGCTGGCTGTTCTACTGGAACCACTCCGGGGTTATCGATCAGGTGTGGCGTCTGAACGCTGACTACACCAAGGTCAGCGATCCTGACTACTTCAACGATTTCAGCTCGAAGTATGGTTCCAGTACCGACGGCTATGCGACGCAGAAATTCAGCGCCGGGTATGTCAATCAGAACTTTGACGCCACGGTCTCAACCAAGCAGTTCCAGGTCTTCGATCGGGAGTCGAGCAACTCCTACTCGGCTGAGCCGCAGCTCGACATCAACTACTACCAGAACGATGTCGGTCCGTTCGATACCCATCTGTACGGCCAGGTCGCCCATTTTGTTAACTCGAACAACAATATGCCGGAAGCGACCCGCGTTCACTTCGAACCGACGATCAACCTGCCGCTGTCCAACGGCTGGGGGAGTCTGAATACCGAAGCCAAGCTGCTGGCGACCCACTACCAGCAGAGCAATCTTGATAAGTACAACGCCGCCAACGGTACGGACTACAAAGAGTCCGTTAGCCGCGTGATGCCGCAGTTTAAAATCGACGGCAAAATGGTCTTTGAGCGCGACCTGCAGGAGGGGTTCACCCAAACGCTGGAACCGCGCATGCAGTATCTGTACGTGCCGTACCGCGATCAGAGTGAAATCGGCAGCTACGACTCCACGCTGTTGCAGTCGGACTACACCGGCCTGTTCCGCGACCGTACCTATAGCGGTCTGGACCGCATCGCGTCGGCCAATCAGGTCACTACCGGTATCACCTCGCGCGTGTATGACGCCGCCGCGGTGGAACGTTTTAACATTTCCGTTGGTCAAATCTACTATTTCACCGAGTCACGCACCGGTGATGACAACATCAACTGGGAGAACAACGACACCACGGGTTCACTGGTATGGGCCGGCGACACCTACTGGCGCATTGCCGATAACTGGGGTCTGCGCGGCGGGATCCAGTATGATACGCGTCTGGATAACGTCGCAACCGGCAACGGCACCATTGAATACCGTCGCGATGAAAACCGCTTAGTCCAGCTTAACTATCGTTACGCCAGCCCGGAATATATTCAGGCCACGCTGCCGTCATATTCCACTGCGGCGCAATATAAAGAGGGTATTTCGCAGGTCGGGATGACCGCCAGCTGGCCGATCGTCGATCGCTGGTCCGTGGTCGGGGCCTACTACTACGATACCAATACCCGGAAAGCAGCAAACCAGATGTTGGGTGTCCAGTATAACTCCTGCTGCTACGCCATCCGTCTTGGCTACGAACGTAAAGTCAACGGTTGGGATAGCAACAACAATGGCGGCGAGAGCAAATACGACAACACCTTCGGAATCAATATCGAATTGCGCGGTCTGAGCTCTAATTACGGCCTCGGCACCCAGCAGATGCTGCGTTCGAACATTTTACCGTACCAGAGCTCCCTGTGATGCGGCTGGTTTACAACATCATCCGCATTTGCGGTTAATCGAAATGGAAAAAGTATGAAGAACTGGAAAACGCTGCTTCTCGGTATCGCCATGATCGCGAATACCAGTTTCGCTGCCCCCCAGGTGGTCGATAAAGTAGCGGCCGTCGTCAATAATGGCGTCGTACTGGAAAGCGACGTCGATGGTTTGATGCAATCGGTTAAGCTCAATGCTGGTCAGGCTGGCCAACAGCTACCGGATGACGCGACCCTGCGCCATCAGATCCTCGAAAGACTGATCATGGACCAGATCGTGTTACAGATGGGGCAGAAGATGGGCGTGAAGGTCTCTGACGACCAGCTCGATCAGGCCATCGCCAACATCGCCAAACAAAACAATATGACCATGGATCAGATGCGCAGCCGTCTGGCCTATGAAGGCATCAACTACAACACCTACCGTAACCAGATCCGTAAAGAGATGCTGATTTCGGAAGTGCGTAACAATGAAGTGCGTCGTCGTATCACCGTGCTGCCGCAGGAAGTGGAAGCGCTGGCCAAACAGATCGGCGACCAGAACGACGCCAGCACCGAGCTTAACCTGAGCCACATCCTGCTCCCGCTGCCGGAGAACCCGACCTCTGATGAAGTCGCCGCGGCTCAGGAGCAAGCGAATGCCATCGTTGAGCAAGCGCGCAACGGCGCCAACTTCGGTAAACTGGCGATCACCTACTCCGCCGACCAACAGGCGCTGAAGGGCGGCCAGATGGGTTGGGGTCGTATCCAGGAGCTGCCGGGCATTTTCGCCCAGGCGTTAAGCACCGCGAAGAAAGGGGATATCGTCGGTCCGATCCGTTCCGGCGTCGGCTTCCACATTCTGAAAGTGAATGACCTGCGCGGTGGGACCCAGAACATCTCCGTCACCGAAGTGCATGCCCGTCATATTCTGCTGAAGCCATCGCCAATCATGAACGATGCGCAGGCTCAGGCTAAGCTGGAGCAGATTGCCGCCGACATTAAGAGCGGGAAAACCACCTTCGCTAAAGCGGCGAAAGCGTATTCTGAAGATCCAGGCTCGGCGAACCAGGGCGGTGATTTAGGCTGGGCCACGCCGGATATCTTCGACCCGGCGTTCCGCGATGCGCTGATGCGTCTGAACAAAGGGCAGACCAGCGGACCGGTGCACTCCTCCTTCGGCTGGCATCTGATCGAACTGCTGGATAGCCGTCAGGTCGACAGAACCGACGCCGCGCAGAAAGATCGTGCTTACCGTATGCTGATGAACCGCAAATTCTCTGAAGAAGCGGCAACCTGGATGCAGGAACAGCGCGCCAGTGCGTATGTTAAAATTCTGAGCAACTAATATCGATGCCTGAAACCCGTAAAGTTGTTATCACTCCCGGCGAACCCGCCGGGATTGGCCCTGACCTGGTCGTGCAGCTTGCCCAGCGCGACTGGCCAGTTGAGCTGGTGATCTGCGCCGATGGCGCCCTGTTAACTGACCGAGCCCAGAGGCTCGGTCTTCCTTTATCTCTCCTGCCATATGATGCTGCGCAACCGCCCGTTCCGCAGCGTGCCGGTACGCTGACGCTGCTTAACGTACCGCTGAGCGTCCCGGCGGAGCCCGGCGTGCTGAACGTACAAAACGGCGCCTACGTAGTCGAGACGCTGGCGCGCGCCTGCGACGGCTGCCTGAGCGGCGAATTTGCGGCGTTAGTGACCGGCCCGGTGCACAAAGGCAACATCAACGACGCTGGCATCGCCTTCACCGGTCATACCGAGTTCTTCGAAGAGCGCGCGCAGGCCAGCAAAGTGGTGATGATGCTGGCGACCGAGGAGCTGCGGGTGGCGCTGGTGACGACCCATCTGCCGTTGAAAGCCATCAGCGAGGCGATAACGCCCGACCTGCTGCGCGAGATCATCACGATTCTCGATCACGACCTGCGCACGAAATTTGGCATTGCCCAGCCGCATGTGCTGGTTTGCGGGCTTAACCCGCACGCTGGCGAAGGCGGTCATATGGGAACGGAAGAGATAGACACCATCATTCCGGTGCTGGAAGAGATGCGCGCGAAGGGGATGCACCTCAGCGGTCCGCTGCCGGCTGACACCCTTTTTCAGCCCAAATACCTTGACCATGCCGATGCGGTACTCGCGATGTACCACGATCAGGGCCTGCCCGTGCTAAAATACCAGGGCTTTGGCCGCGGCGTGAACATTACGCTCGGTTTACCTTTTATTCGTACCTCCGTCGACCACGGCACCGCGCTGGAATTAGCGGGCCAGGGAACAGCGGACGTCGGCAGTTTTATCACGGCGCTTAATCTCGCCATCAAAATGATTGTTAATACCCAATGAATAATCGAGTCCATCAGGGCCATTTAGCCCGTAAACGCTTCGGGCAGAACTTCCTCAACGATCAGTTTGTGATCGACAGCATCGTCTCGGCGATTAATCCGCAGAAAGGCCAGGCGATGGTTGAAATCGGCCCCGGTCTCGCCGCGCTGACCGAGCCGGTAGGTGAACGCCTTGACCAGCTGACCGTTATCGAGCTGGACCGCGATCTGGCTGCCCGCCTGCAGACGCATCCGTTCCTCGGGCCGAAGCTGACCATCTATCAGCAGGATGCGATGACCATGAACTTCGGCGAACTGGCGGAGAAAATGGGTCAGCCGCTGCGCGTCTTCGGCAACCTGCCGTACAATATTTCGACCCCGCTGATGTTCCATCTGTTCAGCTATACTGATGCCATTGCCGATATGCACTTTATGCTGCAGAAGGAAGTGGTGAATCGTCTGGTTGCCGGACCGAACAGTAAGGCGTATGGTCGGTTAAGCGTGATGGCGCAATATTATTGCCAGGTGATCCCGGTACTCGAAGTGCCGCCGAGCGCGTTTACCCCGCCGCCTAAGGTCGATTCCGCGGTGGTCCGCCTGGTGCCGCACAGCACGATGCCATATCCGGTCAAAGAGATCCGGGTGCTGAGCCGCATCACCACCGAAGCGTTCAACCAGCGCCGCAAGACCATCCGCAACAGTCTCGGCAATCTGTTCAGCGTGGACGTGCTGACCGAGCTGGGCATCGACCCGGCCATGCGTGCAGAAAATATTTCCGTGGCGCAGTACTGCCAGATGGCCAACTGGCTGTCTGACAATCTGCCATCGAAGGAGAGCTAACCATGATCAATTCGCCTCGTGTTTGCGTTCAGGTGCAAAGCGTCTATATCGAATCGCAGTCTTCTCCGGAAGAAGAGCGCTACGTCTTCGCTTATACCGTCACCATTCGCAATCTGGGGCGGAGTCAGGTTCAGCTGCTTGGCCGCTACTGGCTCATCACTAACGGCCACGGTCGTGAGACTGAAGTTCAGGGTGAAGGGGTGGTCGGCGAGCAACCGCATATTCCCGCCGGCGGTGAATATCAATATACCAGCGGCGCGGTCATTGAAACGCCGCTGGGAACCATGCAGGGTCATTATGAGATGATCGATATCGACGGCGCGCCGTTCCGTATCGAGATCCCTGTTTTCCGTCTCGCAGTTCCAACGCTCATTCATTAAAACAATGTCAACATACCTTATTGGCGACGTTCACGGTTGCTACGATGAACTGATCGCATTATTAGCGCAGGTTGAATTCGACCCGGCGATCGATACGCTGTGGCTGACCGGCGATCTGGTGGCCCGTGGCCCGGGGTCGCTGGAGGTTCTGCGCTATGTCAAATCTCTGGGCGACAGCGTGCGACTGGTGCTGGGCAATCATGATTTACACCTGCTGGCGGTCTTCGCCGGCATCAGCCGCAACAAGCCGAAAGATCGTCTGAAATCACTGCTGGAAGCGCCGGATGCCGATGAGCTCCTCAACTGGCTGCGTCGTCAGCCGCTGCTCCAGGTGGACGAAGAGAAAAAGCTGGTGATGGCCCACGCCGGCATCACCCCGCAGTGGGATCTGGAGACTGCCCAGCAGTGCGCGCGCGATGTAGAAGCTGTGCTCTCCAGCGACTCCTACCCTTTCTTCCTCGATGCCATGTACGGCGACATGCCGAATCACTGGAGCAACGAGCTGAGCGGCCTGGCGCGCCTGCGCTTTATCTCTAACGCCTTCACCCGCATGCGCTACTGCTTCCCGAACGGCCAGCTGGATATGTACTCGAAAGAAGCGCCCGAGGACGCCCCGGCGCCGCTGAAGCCGTGGTTTGCCATTCCGGGACCGGTCAGCAGTGCCTACAGCATTGCCTTTGGCCACTGGGCGTCGCTGGAGGGACGCGGTACGCCGGAGGGCATTTACGCGCTGGATACCGGCTGCTGCTGGGGGGGGGAACTCACCTGCCTGCGCTGGGAGGATAAGCAGTACTTTACCCAGCCGTCGAACCGGCAGAAAAGCCTCGACGAAGGCGAAGCCGTCGCGTCCTGAAGAAACAGGCGCCGGCCCCCCAGGCCCACGCAAGCGCAGCGCCGCCGGGCAAGAACTGCGGGCGTGGAGTATCGTTTGTGTCGGGTGGCGGCTAACGCCTTACCCGACCTACGTTTACGTGCCATTTGTCACCCCGGGCAGCGCTCCGGAAAGACGCACCCCGCGACAGGAAACCTGGCGCAGGCCCGCGCAAGCGCAGCGCCGCCGGGCAAGAACTGCGGGCGCGGAGCCTCGTTTGTGTCGGGTGGCGGCTAACGCCTTACCCGACCTACGTACGTGCCATTTGTCACCCCGGGCAGCGCTCCGGAAAAACGCCCCCCGCGACGGGAAACCTGGCGCAGGCCCGCGCAAGCGCAGCGCCGCCGGGCAAGAACTGCGGGCGTGGAGCCACGTTTGTGTCGGGTGGCGGCTAACGCCTTACCCGACCTACGTTTACGTGCCATTTGTCACCCCGGGCAGCGCTCCGGAAAAGCGCACCCCGCGACGGGAAAACTGGCGTAGAAAAAATAGTGGCAGCGGCATCCGCGCTGAATTCACGCCAAAGAAAACCCCGGTCACGCCAGACGCGACCGGGGTTTTTTCATTGCTAACCTTCCCGCTTAACGGCGTTCGAGGATCTCAAAGCAGTAGCTGTGGGAGTTCTGCGCGTCGGCGTCATGAAACTCGCTGAACACCGATTCCCACTGGTCCGGATCGTAATCCGGGAAATGGGTATCGCCTTCCACTTCCGCATCGATATGGGTCAGATAGAGCTTCTGCGCCTTCGGCAGGAACTGCTCATAAACCCGACCACCGCCGATCACCATGATCTCTTCCACATCGCCGCAGGCGGCAATCGCTTCGTCAACGGAGGAGACCCACTGCACGCGATCGTCGCTGCCTGGCTTGCTGCTGATCACGATATTTTTACGCCCCGGCAACGGGCGCCCAATGGATTCCCAGGTCAGACGCCCCATCACTACCGGCTTATTTAATGTGTTGCGTTTGAACCAGGCGAGATCGGCAGGCAGGTTCCATGGCATGGCGTTTTCCATACCAATGACGCGATCTACCGCTAACGCCGCAATCAGACTGATCATTCATTCATTCCTGAGTACAAAAAATTGTCGCCACTATACGGAAAGCGTACAACTTCGTCGACTGGCCGGAGGGTAAAGAATAAGAAAATTTTCTGATTTGCTGGCAAGCCCACGTTCGTGCCGTGGGCCGCCAGAACAGGATCCAAACGAAAACAAAATGTTACTGATTAACGTCAGGCGGAGGGCTTATTTTCCGGCTCATCGGCGATATCGCCGGTGTGCCTACCCTCTTCCGTCCCCTGCCAGCCGTGACGCTGCACCAGCGACAGATGATGACGATCTTCGTTGATGATGCCGGTCAGCATATCGCTGGTCCGCTTGAAGACCGCCACCCGCGACGCCGCGTCGTTTTCCGCCATCGCCACCATCTCTTCGACCATCTGCAGGTTGAAGCGACGGAACAGATCGGCCCGCTCGCGCGCTTCATACGCGCCGAGCCCCAGCGCCTCCAGCGTCATCCGGCCGGATTTCAGCGCCGCCTCGAAGGTTTCACGCTCCGGGGCTTCGACGCCAGCCTGACGCAGTTGGATATAGTGATCGACATCGCGGGCGCGGGAGATAATCTGCAGATGCGGAAAATGCTCTTTTACCCTCGCCACCAGCTCCAGGCTGACGTGCGGATCGTCAATGGCATTGATCAACACCTCCGCCTTTTCGGCGCCAGCCGACTCCAGCAGATCGACCCGGGTGGCATCGCCGTAGAAGACCTTCATATCAAATTTGCGCAGGGTATCGACATGGTCCGGGTCGTGATCGAGGATCACCATCTTCACCCCGCTGGAGAGCAGCAGTCGCCCGGCGATCTGCCCGAAGCGGCCAAAGCCGGCGACAATCACCCGCGGCTGCTCTTCATCAATCTCGTCCGCATCCCGCGCCTGGCCGCTGGACGATTTCTCCAGACGGGTCAGCAGCACCAGCAGGATGGGGGTTGCCGCCATCGACAGCGCCACCGCAAGGGTCAGCGCCTTTGCCCATTCGCCGTCCAGCACCTCCGCCATCCGCGCGGCGCCAAAGACCACAAACGCGAACTCACTCCCCTGCCCCAGCAGCACCGCAAACCAGCGGCGCTGGGCGCGAGGCACGCCAAGCGGTCTGGCGATAAGCCACAGCATCAGCATTTTTATCGCCAGGAAACCCACCAGCAAAATCACAATACGCAGCGGATGGGTAACCAGGGTGCCGAAATCAATCGACATCCCGACGCCGATAAAGAACAGCCCCAGCAGCAGGCCCTTAAACGGCTCAATATCGCTCTCCAGCGCATGGCGATACTCGGAGCTGGCCAGCAGCACCCCGGCGAGAAACGCCCCCATCGCCATCGACAGCCCCACCTCTTCCAGCAACAGCCCAAAGCCGAAGACCAGGAACAGGGCCACGGCGCTGAACACTTCGCGCAGACCGGAACGGGCGACAAAGCGCAGCAGCGGACGGGTCAGATAGCGTCCCAGAACCACCACCAGCGCCAGCGCCGCGGCCACCTTCAGCGCGGAGAGGGCAAAAGCCATCAGCGAAGTGGCGCCGCCGCTGGCCGCCAGCAGCGGGATCATCGCCACCAGCGGGATCGCCGCGATATCCTGGAACAGCAGCACCGCGAAGGCGCTGCGCCCCATCTGCGACATCGTCAAATTGCGCTCATTCATCGCCTGCATGGCGATAGCGGTTGAGGAGAGCGCCAGGGTCATACCGATCAGCTCGGCCACCTGCCAGCGCAGGCCCAGCAGCATGCAAAAGAGGCCGATCAATACCCCACAGGCCACCATCTGCAGCGCGCCGCCGCCAAACACCGAAGCGCGCAGCTTCCACAGACGCTGCGGATCCAGCTCCAGACCAATGACGAACAGCATCAGCACCACGCCAATCTCGGCAAAGTGCAGAATCGCCTCGGCGTCGGTCACCAGCCGCAGCCCCCACGGCCCGATAATACAGCCGGCGATGAGATAGCCCAGCACCGACCCAAGCCCAAGGCGGACGGCGATGGGCACAATCAGCGCCGCGGCGCCCAGGTAAATCAGCGCCTGTATCAGCGTATGGCTATCCATTCTGATGTGCCTCCTGCCAGTCGATTAAGCGTTGACGATAGTGGCGGGCCTGCGCCTGCAGCGTTTCGTCATCGCAGATAAAGGTGCAGTGCATGGCGAACGGCGGCAGCCATTTCATCCCGCAGTAAAGCGCGGTGGCCTGCAGCGGCTGCGCCAGCACCGGAAAACCGGGAAACGAACCGATATCAAAGTGGCTTTCACCGCCGCCGGTGGTCACCGCCCACATCAGCGATTTACCGCGCAGCGCAATACCGTTATGGCCATAGGCCCAGCCGTGCGACAGCACTTTGTCCATCCACAGCTTCAGCAGCGGCGGCACGCTATACCACTGCATCGGGTGCTGCCAGATAACCAGATCGGCACGGGCGAGCGCCGCCTGCTCGGCGGCGACATCGATATTAAAGTCGGGATAGAGTTGATAAAGGGAGCGTATCTCTACGCCTTCAAGCGTCCCTGCTTGTTCAAGCATTCGCTTATTCGCATGAGAATGCTGCGGATAAGGATGCGCATAAATTATCAGAATCATTGATTGGCCTGCGTTAGCTCTTGTCGTAATCAGCAAGAGTGTAGACAGTTAAGCGAACCGCTTACAATGATAACTGTGATTTATGTCGCGGTGGTGTACGTAACGCGCGCCTGAATGGCAAACGTCAGGCCTTAATTATCCAGCTCATCCATGGATTTCACCTGATCGCGGTTAATCTGCTCCACGCGTCCGGTTTCGGCATTTTTGTAGGAGACCAGACCGGTATCATCATCCACCTGCGGTTTACCGCTGGTGACAATGGTCTTGCCGTCGGTGGTTTTGATCGACTGATTCGATGAGCAACCGGCCACGAACATGATTGCCGTCGCTGCCAGCGCGGATGCCACCAGAATATTGTTGCGCATTGTATCCTCCTGTCTTTTCATCAATAGGTATCGTTATGGTGCTAACTATAGTTAGCCTGACCCGACAGGGGGTTAAAAGCAGAACTCTCTGAAGATGGCCGCAGCCCAAAAAAATGGGCTGACGATGTCGTCAGCCCAGGTTTGTTGCTATCCGGCCAGGCCGGAGCGCTTATTTGGTGATTTGCGCGTGCATTTCCTGAACCGAAATCACCTTGTCGGTGGCGTCAGCGTTCAGCGCCATCGCGGTGGCAAAGCCGCCGTTCAGGGTGGTGTCATAGTGCACTTTGTACTGCAGGGCGCTGCGGCGAATCAGCTTGGAGTCTTCAATCGCCTGACGACCTGCGGTGGTGTTGATGATGTAGGTGTATTCGCCATTCTTGATACGGTCCTGAATGTGCGGACGACCTTCATGCACCTTGTTCACCAGACGCGGGTTGATGCCCGCTTCGCCCAGCACAATCGCGGTACCGTGGGTTGCATCCAGCTCGAAACCGAACTTCAGCAGCTTCGCCGCCAGGTCGACCACGCGCTCTTTGTCGCCTTCGCGGACGGAGAGCAGCGCGCGCCCCTGTTTCTTCATGGTCGAGTTGCTGCCCAGCTGCGCCTTGGCGAACGCTTCGGCAAAGGTGCGGCCGACGCCCATCACTTCCCCGGTGGAGCGCATTTCTGGCCCTAACAGCGGGTCAACGCCCGGGAATTTGTTGAACGGCAGAACCACCTCTTTCACCGAGTAGTACGGCGGGATGATCTCTTTGGTCACGCCCTGCTGCGCCAGCGTCTTACCGGCCATCACGCGCGCCGCCACTTTCGCCAGCGGTACGCCGGTGGCTTTGGAGACGAACGGCACGGTACGCGCCGCACGCGGGTTGACTTCAATCAGATAGACTTCGTTATCTTTCACCGCGAACTGGACGTTCATCAGACCGCGAACCTGCAGCTCGAAGGCCAGCTTCTGCACCTGCTCGCGCATCACATCCTGAATCTCTTTGCTCAGGGTGTAGGCTGGCAGGGAACAGGCGGAGTCGCCAGAGTGAACGCCTGCCTGCTCGATATGCTCCATGATGCCGCCAATCAGCACCATTTCGCCATCGCAGATAGCATCGACATCCACTTCAATCGCGTCGTCGAGGAAGCGGTCCAGCAGCACCGGCGCGTCGTTGGAGACGCTGACCGCAGTCTGGAAGTAGCGGCGCAGATCCTGCTCGTCATAGACGATCTCCATCGCCCGGCCGCCCAGCACGTAAGACGGACGCACCACCAGCGGGTAGCCAATCTCTTTCGCTTTCTCTACCGCCTGTTCAATGGCGGTGACGGTGGCGTTCGCCGGCTGCTTCAGCTTCAGACGGTCAACCGCGTGCTGGAAGCGCTCACGGTCTTCCGCACGGTCGATAGCGTCCGGGCTGGTACCGATAACCGGTACGCCTGCGGCTTCCAGGGCGCGCGCCAGCTTCAGCGGCGTCTGGCCGCCGTACTGCACGATAACGCCTTTTGGCTTCTCGATGCGCACAATTTCCAGCACGTCTTCCAGGGTGACCGGCTCGAAGTACAGACGGTCGGAAGTGTCGTAGTCAGTAGAGACGGTTTCCGGGTTACAGTTGACCATGATGGTCTCGTAACCGTCTTCGCGCAGCGCCAGCGAGGCGTGTACGCAGCAGTAGTCGAATTCGATACCCTGACCGATACGGTTCGGGCCGCCGCCGAGGACCATGATTTTATCGCGGTCAACGGACGGGTTGGACTCGCACTCTTCTTCATAAGTGGAGTACATATAGGCGGTATCGGTGGCGAATTCCGCGGCGCAGGTGTCCACGCGCTTGTAGACCGGGTGCAGATCATACTGGTCGCGCAGTTTGCGGATTTCCGCTTCCCGCACGCCCGCCAGCTTCGCCAGACGCGCATCGGCAAAGCCTTTACGCTTCAGAGTGCGCAGGAAGTCAGCGTCGAGGCCGTTGATGCCCACTTCCGCCACTTTCTCTTCCAGACGGACCAGCTCTTCAATCTGCACCAGGAACCAGCGGTCGATGTTGGTCAGGTTGAAGACGCCGTCAACCGAGAGGCCCGCGCGGAACGCGTCGGCGATGTACCAGATACGCTCAGCGCCGGCGTCTTTCAGTTCGCGGCGGATTTTAGTCAGCGCTTCCGGATCGTCGAGGCTCACTTTCGGGTCGAAGCCAGTGGCGCCCACTTCCAGACCGCGCAGCGCTTTCTGCAAGGACTCCTGCTGGGTACGGCCAATCGCCATCACTTCGCCGACGGACTTCATCTGGGTGGTCAGACGGTCGTTGGCGCCGGCGAATTTTTCGAAGTTAAAGCGTGGGATTTTCGTGACCACGTAGTCGATGGACGGCTCGAAGGAAGCCGGGGTACGGCCGCCGGTGATGTCGTTCATCAGCTCGTCGAGGGTGTAACCTACCGCCAGCTTGGCGGCCACTTTAGCAATCGGGAAGCCGGTGGCTTTGGAGGCCAGCGCCGAGGAGCGGGAAACGCGCGGGTTCATTTCGATAACGATCAGGCGACCGTTTTTCGGGTTGACCGCGAACTGAACGTTAGAGCCGCCGGTTTCGACGCCGATTTCACGCAGCACCGCCATCGAGGCGTTACGCATGATTTGGTACTCTTTGTCGGTCAGGGTCTGCGCCGGCGCAACGGTGATGGAGTCACCGGTGTGGATCCCCATGGCGTCGAAGTTTTCGATAGAGCAGACGATGATGCAGTTGTCGTTCTTATCGCGCACCACTTCCATCTCATACTCTTTCCAGCCGATCAGCGATTCATCAATCAGCAGCTCGTTGGTGGGAGAGAGATCCAGGCCGCGGGTACAAATCTCTTCGAACTCTTCGCGGTTATAGGCGATGCCGCCGCCGGTGCCACCCATGGTGAACGACGGACGGATGATGCACGGATAGCCGACATCAGCCGCTACCGCCAGCGCCTCTTCCATCGTGTGGGCGATACCGGAACGCGCGGTGTCGAGACCGATTTTTTTCATCGCGATATCGAAACGGCGACGGTCTTCGGCCTTGTCAATCGCATCGGCGGTGGCGCCAATCATGGTCACGCCGAATTCAGCCAGCACCCCCTGACGCTCCAGCTCCAGCGCGCAGTTCAGCGCCGTCTGGCCGCCCATGGTCGGCAGCACCGCGTCCGGGCGCTCTTTTTCGATGATTTTGCGCACCACTTCCCAGTGAATCGGCTCGATGTAGGTGGCATCGGCCATTTCCGGGTCGGTCATGATGGTCGCCGGGTTAGAGTTCACCAGGATAACGCGGTAGCCCTCTTCGCGCAGGGCTTTACAGGCCTGGGCGCCGGAGTAGTCAAACTCGCACGCCTGACCGATAACAATCGGGCCCGCGCCCAGAATCAGGATACTTTTTATGTCTGTACGTTTTGGCATGGCTCTTTTACTCCTGATTATTTCGCGGACTGACGGTATTGCTCAATTAACTCGATAAAGTGGTCGAACAGCGGCGCGGCATCGTGCGGCCCCGGGCTCGCTTCAGGGTGGCCCTGGAAGCTGAACGCCGGCTTGTCGGTGCGATGGATCCCCTGCAGGGTGCCGTCGAACAGCGACTTGTGGGTCACGCGCAGGTTGGCCGGCAGCGTCGCCTCATCCACGGCGAAACCGTGGTTCTGGGCGGTGATCATCACCACGTTATTATCAATATCTTTCACCGGGTGGTTGCCGCCGTGGTGGCCGAACTTCATTTTAATGGTCTTGGCGCCGCTCGCCAGCGCCAGCAGCTGATGGCCGAGGCAGATGCCGAACACCGGAATATCGGTCTCCAGGAATTTTTCAATCGCGTCGATAGCGTAATCACACGGCGCCGGGTCGCCAGGACCGTTAGAGAGGAAAATGCCGTCCGGATTGAGCGCCAGCACATCCGCCGCCGAAGTCTTCGCCGGCACCACCGTCAGGCGGCAGCCGCGGTCAACCAGCATGCGCAGGATGTTGCGTTTCGCGCCGAAGTCATACGCGACGACGTGGAACGGCAGCTCGCTTTCCGCTTTCGCTTCCGGCAGGTCGTCCGCCAGGGTCCAGCTGCCTTGCGTCCAGCTGTAGGTTTCTGCGGTGGTCACTTCTTTCGCCAGGTCCATGCCGTTCAGGCCAGGGAACGCTTTCGCTTTTTCCAGCGCCAGCTGGGCATCCGGACTGTCGCCCGCGATGATGCAGCCGTTCTGCGCCCCTTTCTCACGCAGCAGACGCGTCAGCTTGCGGGTATCGATATCGGCAATCGCCACGATGTTATGGCGCTTCAGATAGGAAGAGAGGTCTTCGGTACTGCGGAAGTTGCTGGCAATCAGCGGCAGGTCGCGAATAACCAGACCCTGAGCATGTACCTGAGAAGATTCTTCATCGGCGGCGTTGGTGCCGACATTACCAATATGAGGATAAGTAAGAGTGACGATTTGGCGGGAATAGGAAGGATCAGTGAGGATTTCTTGATAACCGGTCATTGAAGTATTGAAAACGACTTCCCCAACCGCCGTGCCGGTTGCCCCGATGGCCCGACCGTGAAACTGGGTTCCGTCTTCCAGAACCAATAGCGCTGACTTAATCAAAACATCCTCCAGAGAATATCCACTCACTTTATTTGCATATTAATTCATAAACACGATCTGAATCAATGCAAATCTGTTGCCCGCAGATTTTTGGCAAACGGCGGCATTCTGGAGAGATGTCGGATAAAAGTCAACTTAAAGCGGAGATTTTTAATGTCATTTTACGCCACTGGCGCATGACACGTGATTTTTACGCCAAAAAGATCAACAAACCTGGCTGAGAAAACGCTTGCGGACGGCGAAGAGTGTAAAACCTGGCGCTGAACGGCAAAAAAGTGGACCAAATGGTCAAAATTTACATTTCGTTCACTAAAAAACCGAACTACATCCAAACTTATAGCCTCCTCAGATGAAAAACAAACAAAAACAGCTAAAAATAAAAAAGGGCAACAAAATATTGCCCCTTGCATCAATAACTTATTGATAGCAATAACCACATCACGATGGGTAATAATCGTTATAAACTATTCAGTTCCAGCACGTCGCGCATATCAAAGAGGCCATTTTTCTTGCCTTTCAGCCACAATGCAGAGCGAACCGCGCCATTAGCAAATGTCATCCGACTGGAGGCTTTATGGGTGATCTCAATACGTTCGCCAATATCAGCAAACATCGCTGTATGTTCACCGACGATATCCCCCGCGCGGACGGTCGCGAAGCCAATGGTGCCCGGGACGCGTTCGCCAGTGTGGCCTTCACGACTGTAGACCGCGCAGTCCTTGAGATCTTTGTTCAATGCCCCGGCGATCGCTTCGCCCATCGCCAGCGCGGTGCCTGACGGCGCATCCACTTTATGCCGATGGTGCGCTTCGATAATTTCGATGTCGGTGTAGTCGCCCATCACCTTCGCCGCCTTCTCCAGCAGCTTTAACAGAACATTGACGCCGACGCTAAAGTTAGCGGCAAAGACAATGGCAATCTCCTGCGCGGCATCGCTAATCGCCTGCTTGCCAGCGTCGTCAAAACCGGTGGTGCCGATGACCATCCCTTTGCCGTGGTCGCGGCAAAACGCCAGATGGTTCAGCGTGCCTTCCGGGCGGGTAAAATCGATCAACACGTCGAAATCATCTTTTACCGCCGTCAGGCTGCTCTGCACCGTGACGCCCGCTTTGCCGGCGCCCGCCAGCTCGCCGGCGTCGCTGCCCACCAGGCTGGATCCTTCACGCTCCAGCGCCGCGCCCAGCGCCACTCCATCCATCTGCAGCGCAGCCTGAATTAACTGGCGTCCCATCCGGCCGCCCGCGCCGGCGATGGCCACGCGGATTTGTGCATCATGCATAGCTATTCTCTTTTGTTAACATTACGTAAATTGTTTTCAGAGTAACCAGCCCGTCAGCGGGCCGCTACTCAAAAACGCCGATAATTAGAAATTTATGACAAACGGCGGACGATATCAGTAAAAACTATATGATTGTGCCGCAATTCCTCGTTTACGCAGTGAGAACCAGGATGCGAATGATGATGCCCCGCCCGCACGGTGCGGACGAGGGCGATGTTGCAGAGGGTTACAGCGGGAAAAGCGCGCCGCCGGGAAACGCGGATAAAAACCAGGTCACCGCCAGCAGATCGGCGCTACCGCCGGGGCTAAGATGGCGGGCAATCAGATCGTCATCAAACTGGCGCAACGCCTCCAGCCCACCGTCAGCCAGCACGCCGCCCTGCCACAGCAGTCGCTGCGCCTCCTGCTGGACATAGTTCAATCCGGCCAGCCCGCCGCGTGACACCAGATTGGTGTCATCATTCCATGCCATCAGATGCAGCAGGGTTTGCAGTAGCGCCAGATTGCTGTCGCCGGTCTCCTCCATCATGCGGTTAAAGACCGGTAATGCCTGGGTGCGCACAGTCAGGAATCCGCTCTCCGCCTCGCCGCGGGCGCCGGAGAAGCCGTAACGCAGAAAATGCATCTCGCCTTTGCTCAGCCGTTCCCCACTGGCGGAGGACAATTCCTGCATAACCATGCCGCGACAGAAGCGCGCCACCTGGTCGCAAAGCCGGTGCTGCTCTATCGGCTCGCCTTTCGAGACCAGCCTGCCCGCTGCCGCGCTGAGCAGGCCAAAAGCGAAGATCGCCCCACGATGGGTATTCACCCCGCCGGTGACCTCCAGCATATCGTTCTCGCAGGCCATTCCCACCGGACGCAGCATCATCAACACCTGCTCCGGCGCGACCGCCGCGGTATCGTGGCCCATGATAAAAAACTTCTCCATCCACGGCGCCACCACCGCGGTACTGGCCTCAAACGAGGCCAGATCCATATCCCGGTGCGCGCCAGCGTTACGAATATCCACCAGCCCGGGCTTAGGGGTCAGGCGAACTTCGGTCAACAGCGCGCGCTCTACCGCGCTGACCACCTCTTCGGCGCTCAGTGGTTTTCCGCGTAGCACACGCGGAGGTTGAATTAACACGTCGCTCATAGCCTTTCCCCTCTGCGCTTAGTCGCTGTTTTTCACCTGATGGATCACATCGATGACCGAACCGTCGCGATAGCGGACTACCGCCACCACCCGATCGGTAAATTCGATCGCTTTCGGTTTGCCCGTCAGCAACTCCGCGCGCTGCTGCAGTTCCTCAATGGTCATCAGCGCAATACCGGCGTTGCGTAAATTGTCGATCAGGTCCTGGCGCGCCGGGTTTACCGCAATGCCATGGTCGGTGACCAGCACATCCACGCTGGCTCCCGGCGTCACGCGGGTCAGCACCTTTTCCACGACGCAGGGAATGCGGCCGCGAACTAACGGCGCGGTAATGATGGTCAAATCCGCGCCGGCGGCGGTATCGCTATGGCCCCCTGACGCGCCGCGCAGCACACCATTGGAGCCGGTCATCACGTTGACGTTAAAGTCGGTGTCAATTTCCAGCGCGCTGAGCATTACCACGTTTAAGCGCTCGCAGGAGGCCCCTTTGGAACCCGGGCTGGCATATTGATTGGTAGAGATTTCGACGTGGTTCGGGTTCTGCGCCAGCGAGCGCGCCGCATCGCCATCGAACGACTGGGTGTCGAGCAGCGTTTTAATCAGCCCTTTCTCATGCAGATCGACCATCGTCCCGGTGATGCCGCCAAGGCCGAAGCTGGCGGTGATACCGTTGCGGCGCATTTTGTCTTCCAGGAAGCGGCTCACCGCCAGCGAGGCGCCGCCGGTGCCGGTCTGCAGCGAGAACCCCTCTTTAAAGTAACCGGAGTGTTCAACCACCTTCGCCGCCTGGCGGGCGATCAGCAGCTCGCGCGGGTTGCTGGTCAGACGAATGGCGCCAGCGGTGATTTTTTCCGGATCGCCTACTTCGTCCACCTGAACGATCAGATCCACCTGATCCTGGGCGATACTGGCCGGGTAGTTAGGGTAGTCCACCCACTCTTCGGTCAACAGCACGACGCATTTGGCATGTTCCGCATCAACGCGCGCGTAGCCCAGCGAGCCGCAGCGCGACTTACCGCTAAAGCCGTTGGCATTGCCAAACTCATCGCAGCAGGGAACGCCGAGGAACGCCACGTCAATGGACAACTCACCGCTTTGGATCAGCTGTACGCGACCACCGTGAGAGTGGATCTGCACCGGATTTTCCATCAGCCCGGCGGAGATCTCCTCGCCGAGCTTCCCGCGCAGGCCGGAGGTGTAGATCTGGCGGATCACGCCATTTTTAATATGCTCGATCAGCGGCCAGTGAGCGTCGATAAGCGAACTGGACGCCAGGGTCAGATCGCGAAAGCCCATCTCCGCCAGTTTCGCCACCACCATATTGACCACTTTGTCACCGCCGCGAAACGCGTGGTGGAACGAGATGGTCATGCCGTTTCGCAGGCCGGAACGACGGATTGCCGTTTCCAGCGAGTCGCAGATTTTACGCCGCCGCTTTTCCGTCTCACTGGCCAGCCATGGGCTTTTCGCCGTCACGCCGCTGTAAGGGGTCAATCCTTCCGGCATCACATACTGCTGATTAAGCATTGCTACTGTCTCTTTCATCTTATTCCCCTTAATCACGAATACCGGAAGCTGAAAGCGCCACCACTTTGCGCGCGTGGTCGATAATCGGTCCATCGATCATCTTGCCGTTCAGCGACACCACGCCCAGACCGCGCGACTCTGCCTCTTCCGCCGCGGCAATCACCTCCAGCGCATGGTCGACCTCTTTTCGCGTCGGGGCATAGACCTGGTGCAACAGTTCGATCTGGCGCGGGTTGACCAGTGATTTCCCATTGAAGCCGAGGTTCTTCGCCAGATTCGCTTCCGCGAGGAAGCCCTCTTCATTATTAATATCCGACCACACGACGTCATAGGCGGCGATGCCGGCGACCCGCGCAGCATGCAGCACGGCGCAGCGGGCATAGAACAGCTCAGTGCCGTCGCCGCGGGAGGTGCCCATATCCATAACGTAGTCGAAGGCCGCCAGCGCGATGGCCGACAGACGCGGGCTGGCGCGGGCGATCTCGACCGCGTTTACCACCCCCAGCGCCGACTCGATGGCCGCCATAAGCCTGGTGCTACCCACTTCCCGGCCGCACTCGCGTTCAATCCGCTCAACGTGGGCTTCCAGTTCATGAATATCTTCTTTGCTGTCGGTTTTCGGCAGACGTACCATGTCCACACCCGCGCGTACCACCGCTTCCAGGTCGGCCAGACCAAACGGCGTATTTAGCGGGTTAATGCGCACCACGGTTTCGATATCCTGATACAGCGGATGCTGCAGCGCCTGATACACCAGCAGGCGAGCGGTATCTTTCTCGCGCAGCGAAACGGCATCTTCAAGGTCGAACATCACCGCATCGGCGCCGTAAACGAATGAAGTACTTAACATGGCGGCATTGGCGCCGGGGATAAACAGCATACTGCGACGTGGTTTCATAGCTGGCTCCATTGCAATTGAGACTGTTGCGCCGCGCGCAGGGCCGCAGCCTGAACCCGGGCGCGCAGAACGCACTCCAGCGCCCCTTTATCATCCACCACCACGTTGGCCTGGCTAACGCCGAGCTGCGTCAGGGTTTCTCTGACCACCTGCTCAATCGCATCGCCAAACTGCTGCTTCACAATGCTGTCGATCTCCAGTTGAATGCCCGGCTGCGTCGCCGGCCCAATCCTGACCATCACATCGCTGGACTCCAGCGTGCCGGCCAGGGCGTCAATCTTCATTTCCATAGAGGCAAATCCTTTGTTATGGCGTAAAAATCAGGCGGTTTGATGTTCGCTTTCCGCCAGTTGCATCAGAAAAGAGAGGGTTCCCGGCGGCACCAGCGCCGCCACCGCCTGCCAGTTGCGCTGCCGGTACAGTTCGCGCACCCTGGAAGCCGATATCGGCCCGCCGTTTTTTTCGATCCGCGCCAGCTCAACCACCTCAACAGGCGGCGCGTCGCCTGGCGCTGCCAGCAACGCTTTCATACGCAGGTTGTAATGGCGAGTCAGCGAACACAGCGGCTCAGTGCCGACAAAACGATGGGTTATCTTCAGCGCCGGGGCTAAATGTTCGCGGAACAGCTGGAGATCGATCTGGTTGTGGCAGTCGTCCACCACCCCCTGTTCTTTGAGGAAGTAGCCAGGGAAGGTGGCCCGCGAGATGAGGTATGCCGAACCGGGATGCAGCGTTACCTTGTCGATGCCGGCAATCCCTTTTTCGATTAGCGTGTAGCGATCCTGATACGTGAAACGGGAGGCATCCTCTTTCACCACAAACAGGTGTAGCCAGTCGCACTGACGGGCCGCCTGCTCCACCAGCCAGCGGTGGCCGAGCGTGAACGGGTTGGCGTTCATCACGATAGCGCCTATTTTGCGTCCCGGCTGACGGTACATCGCCAGCTGGCGGCAGTAGCGGGTCAGCCGTTCGCGGCTATTTTCCAGTAACACGGCGAGATCGCCGGCCTGCGCGATTGGCCAGAATCCGGCGCCGGCAAAGAGCGCGACGTTACAGGGCTTAGTGAATAAAAACAGTTCACTGCGCCCCAGCTCGTAGGCCAGGGTGAGTAATTCTGTCAGTAGCTTAAGGCTCAGCCCCTCCCCCTGCAGCGAGGGGTCGATAGCGATGCACTTCAGGACGTTGCCGGCGATGGCGCCGCAGCCGACCAGCCGCTGCTGATACTCGGCGACAATGGCCATTTCGCAATCAGCCTCTAATGAGAGCTGATGCTGACGGAGAAAGAGGTCAATCGCCTCTCGCCGCGATTTATCCTTCCGTAGCAGAACGCGTTTTAATATCAGAGTCATTTTTTAGCGCTTCGTTATTCCAAAACGACTTGTATTTCGCCAGCGTTCGGCTATCGATTCTTGTATTTAAATCACAATTTTTCCCGTCGCTTAATTGGCTTTATGGTTTTTATGTTGTTAATGCATTCAGCATAATAAAAATAATTAAATTAATTAAAAACACGAGTATTCAGTGAAGGTTATCACACCTTAACACTGAGTCTATTTATTACTATGCGCCGGTCTTATTACTTCATTGATAAACAGGATAACGTTTATGACTAACATGAGCCAGGCTCCGGCGACGGAGAAAAAGGGCGTAAGCGACCTGCTGGGATTTAAAATCTTCGGCATGCCGTTACCCCTTTATGCGTTTGCGTTAATTACGCTATTACTTTCCCACTTCTTTAATGCGTTACCCACCGACCTGGTTGGCGGCTTTGCCATTATGTTTATTATCGGCGCCATCTTTGGCGAGATTGGCAAACGGCTGCCGATATTTAATAAATATATTGGCGGCGCGCCGGTGATGATCTTCCTCGTCGCCGCTTATTTCGTTTACGCAGGCATTTTTACCCAAAAAGAAATTGATGCAATCACTAATGTGATGGATAAAAGCAACTTCCTGAACTTATTCATCGCAGTTTTGATAACTGGCGCCATTCTCTCGGTTAACCGTAAACTGCTGTTGAAATCGCTGCTGGGTTATATTCCGACGATCCTTATGGGGATCCTCGGCGCATCTATCTTCGGGATTATCATCGGCCTGTGCTTCGGTATTTCCGTAGACCGCATTATGATGCTGTACGTCCTGCCGATTATGGGCGGCGGCAACGGCGCAGGCGCGGTTCCGCTGTCTGAAATTTATCACTCCGTCACCGGCCGCTCCCGTGAAGAGTACTACTCCACCGCGATTGCCATTCTGACCATCGCCAATATCTTCGCCATCGTTTTTGCCGCGCTGCTCGATATTATCGGTAAAAAACACACCTGGCTGAGCGGGGAAGGCGAACTGGTACGTAAAGCCTCCTTTAAAGTCGATGATGATGAAAAAGCAGGCCAGATTACCCATCGCGAAACGGCGGTCGGCCTGGTGCTCGCCACCACCTGTTTCCTGCTGGCCTACGTCATTGCCAAGAAAATTTTGCCAAGCATTGGCGGTGTCTCAATCCACTATTTCGCCTGGATGGTGCTGATCGTCGCGGCGCTGAACGCTTCCGGCCTCTGCTCGCCGGAGATCAAAGCCGGGGCCAAACGTCTGTCTGACTTCTTCTCTAAGCAGCTGCTGTGGGTACTGATGGTCGGCGTCGGCGTGTGCTACACCGACCTGCAGGAAATTATCGACGCGATTACCTTCGCGAACGTCATCATCGCTGCGGTAATCGTCGTGGGTGCTGTCGTCGGGGCGGCCATCGGCGGCTGGATGATTGGCTTCTTCCCGATCGAATCCGCCATCACCGCAGGCCTGTGCATGGCTAACCGCGGCGGCTCAGGCGACCTGGAAGTGCTATCTGCCTGTAACCGTATGAATCTTATCTCTTATGCGCAAATCTCCTCCCGTCTGGGCGGCGGTATTGTGCTGGTCATCGCCAGCATTGTGTTTGGCATGATGATGTAACCAACACGCACGATGGCGATGTTTGAGCGTCAACCACAGCGATGCCAGTTAGGGGCCAGAGCCGGGGGCGGCTTCGGGAAATCCCCCCTACTCCTTAGCCGGAAGTATCGTTTGGTTAACCTTCAAACACGCCGTCGTGCCCTTACTTTAGGGTCTTTCAATGACTGAAGCTGTACTGCTGGGTGAAGGCTTCACCCTGATGTGCCTCGGCATGGGGTTCGTGCTGGCGTTTCTGTTTCTGCTGATTTTCGCCATCCGGGGGATGTCCGCCGCCGTCAACCGCTTCTTCCCCGAACCGGCTGCGGCGCCAAAAGCGACGCCACTGCCCGCCGTTGCGCCCGCCGACGACTTCGCCCGCTTAACGCCGGCGATTGTCGCCGCCATTCACCACCACCGCCGTCTTCACCCTTAATTCACGGAGGAATTCATGACCGTTGCCATTACCGATGTCGTCCTGCGCGACGCCCACCA